>DPWT01000111.1 GCA_003527555.1 Verrucomicrobiales bacterium
TGGCGCAACAGAGCGATATCGAATTCCTCCGTGCCCGTGCTGATGCACATGAGCAGAAAATTAGTCAGCTTGAGAGAGAGTTGAATGAACTCAAAGCGCAATACGCTAAAAAGAAGCATCCCAAGGCGGTGCCAGTTGCAGCAAGCTCATCAGCTAAGTCGGGAGAATACATCGTCAAACTAGGTGATATGCTGGGACGCATTGCCAATCGCCACAACACCACCGTTGCTGCCATCAAGAAAGCGAATGGCCTTAATAACGATAATATTCGTATTGGCCAGAAATTGAATATTCCCGGAGCAGAGGACACGCTACACGCTGAACCGGTTCCACAGGCACCTCAGGTACAAAAAAATGATGCGCCGAAAATCCCATTAACCCACGTGGTCAAGAGCGGTGAGACATTTTATTCCATCGCGCGCCAGCACAACGTGAGCATTAGTCACTTAATGAAGGCAAACCCTAATGTGAAAGCTACCAGTATTCGTGTGGGTCAGCAGTTGTCAATTATGACGGGGGGGCGTATGGCGGCTAAAATGAATGGTAAGCCCGTTGCCCGCGGCACAGCCAGCAAGCCCAAGTCACTGCCAAAGCCAAAAGGAAATACCAATATGGCAAAGCATAACGATCTGCCCAAACCAAAGTTCACTGCGGCCAAGGATCTAGCGCGCAATGCACCAGCCAGTAGCAAGTCTGTGAGTGAGCCCGCAATCCGCACCGTTACCGTGCACAAACAAATCACTTATGGTCAACTCGCCAGCAAACACGGCGCAAGCACTAGTCAGCTAAACGAGCTGAACGGACTGAGCCTAAGTAAGAGCACCATGTTAGCTATTGGTTCTGAACTTTATGTGCCAAAAGACTAATTACGAAAAGTTTGATAGTGCCAAGAAGGCACAATTATTTCTCATGAACTGAGAACATAACGACGAAAAAGGGTTGGGCGTCCAGCGGTGTTAAAGCTGCTGGGCGCTCTCTCGTTTTTTGCTTAGATGCTTCTCAAGTGTTAGGCGAGCATGGAGTTGTATCGATTGTTAATCGATCCCACGTGTAGCCAGCTTCATCTCAAAACCTATTTTAAAGCATCAGGCTCTCGATCAATGGGTCTCAGAGAAACATTTAGCAGTATTTCCTCTGTTTTTGCCGCTTTCTGTATGAAGTCGACTGCTTCTTTAGAGACTTGCTCCCCTCTATCGGTGTAGTATTTGGTGACACAATTCACCACAAGAGTGAACTTGATCTTGGGATTATCCTTGGAAGCTACTAAGAGGGAGTATGGCGCTACCCGAGTTCCTCCCAAAAGTGGCCAGTGACGACCAAGCCGCGCACCTTCACCCATTCCAGCAAATGTGAACGACTTGTCTAAATGTTTCCATAGGGTGGGAGACTGCTCAATAATCGGCTTAATTGTCGCAAAACTGACACTGCCTTCGGCTAGGCATATACTGGGTAGACAAAGTAGCATTGATATGACGATAGATTTCATAATATGGTGTGATTGTGTGGTTTGTAATTTGTTTTGCATGGAGTATCCCAACCGAGATGTTTTAGAGATTAGATAGAGTGAGAAAGATGATTGATCTTGGGGCTTGGCTGATTTGCTTGGCTGCTTTTACTCCATGGTTTCTTTTATCATCTTGCCCGTTGCTGTGTTCCAGATGCGGTGACGATGCCTCTGACCTGACGTATCAACATTAGCTCTAGTCACGACAAACTTTCCATCAAGAGATAGAGCCCAATCTTGTGCCCGGATTTTCACAGTCTCCCCACCTGTTTTTACGTCCAGTATTCGGACAAATGACGTGTCGTTCTCAACCGTCGCTATGGCAACACAGCTCCCGGATTGTGGAAAATACACACCCAAAAATTTGTTCTGTTTAACATCGGTGCCCCTGAGCTTGAACTCAAGCGTCAGCGATTTAATGACATTGCCGGATCTGGCGTCCCACAAAGTAACTCGCTGCGAACCGTCCTTACCGACCATACCCATCCCCGCAAGAATGGTTCCATCGGCAGAAAATGTCAGTTTATAGCCCACGGACGGCTCAGCTAGGGTCTTGATCTTCTTGCGCTGCTGAACATCCCAAAGCGTCACAGGAGAATAGCCGCTCGCGGATGCCAGCACCTTGCCATCTGGTGAGAATGCCAGAAATGGTCTCCAGTCCACTGCTGACATCGGTTCCGGCGGTTTTTCAAGCTGCGACATAGTCGCTAGCAGATTTGCCGTTTGGGTCTCGCGCAGTTTGATGGACCCGTTCTGCTTGCCAATGGCATACAGCTTGCCGTCGGGTGAAAATACGCTGGATCCACCAACAGACACGTTGAATGCCATCAGGTGGTTTGCGGCTGTGGCCGCGCCCATTTGAGCGGCAGCCCCCTTACCTTTCAAGGGATTGAGTGCCGATCCGTGATCGTCCGCGGCGGAGGAACCCAACAAGACACAGACTGAAAGAAAAGTGAGGACGGAGACGGTTGTTGGTTTGCCATTTCTCATGGGGTTCAGACTGGCCAGTGTGTCGCAATCGGACAATGGTCAAATCACAAGAATGCTAAAGACGTAGCTGCTGCTTATTTCAGATAAACAGCATATAAAATGCTCATAAGAAAATACTTTATTTAGATCAGATGGCTTAAAAAAAAGCCCTCCAACTCGTAATGAGAAGGAGGGCTGAAACGAATGAAACAACTAGATTTTACTGACAAGCCTCGCACTCTTCACCATTCATCATGGCTTCGATACTACAGGCGTTTTTCTCGGCTTGGGTGTATTCCTTTTTCTGGCTGGCCTGTTTGACGTCGATGGTTGATTTCTCGATGTTGCTGGCTTGCAGAGTGCGCAGGTAGTATGTGGTTTTGAGGCCGGTATGCCAGGCGTGGCGATACATGTGAGACAGTGTCTTCATGTCAGGCTCAGCGAGGAAGAGGTTCACAGATTGTGACTGGTCGATCCATTTCTGGCGCCGGGCGGCGGCGTCAATGATAGCGTTATAGCCGACACCGAACACGGTCTGGTGCTTCTCCTTGAGGTGATCTGGCATGTCCTCGATGTCAGTGAGCTCACCATCGAAGTACTTGAGCTGGTCGAGCATTTCTTGGTTCCAGAGGCCTTCTTTCTTGAGGTCGTTGACGAGGTGGCGGTTGAGCACAATGAAATCACCAGAGAGGTTCGACTTCACATAGAGGTTCTTATAATTAGGCTCAATACACGGAGTGGTCCCCATAATGTTGGAGATAGTTGCGGTTGGAGCGATGGCCAACACGTTCGAGTTACGCATGCCGTGCTTGGCGATCTTCTCACGCAAGTGTGTCCAGTCCATCTTCGCGCCACGTGGCACATTGATTTTTACTCCGCGCTCATCTTCTAACAAATCAACGCTGTCCTGTGGCATTAGGCCACGTGACCACTTTGAACCTTCATAGCTGGAATACGGCCCATGCTCCTTGGAGAGTTCGCTGGATGCATTGTAAGCATAGTAGGCGATGGCTTCCATGAATTCATCATTGAAGTCGACTGCCGCATCTGACGCAAAGGCGAGGCCTTTCTTATACAGTGCGTTTTGTAAGCCCATGACACCCATACCGATTGGGCGGTGGCGAGAGTTTGCCGTTTTGGCGGCTTCGGTTGGGTAGAAGTTGATATCTATGACGTTGTCCAGCGCGCGGATGGCTACGGTAATCGTCTCCTTGAGCATTTCATGATCTAGTGAACCATCGGAGGTGATGTGGGTATCGAGCACCACGGATCCGAGATTACACACCGCAGTTTCCTCATCGGAGGTATTGAGGGTGATCTCGGTGCATAGGTTCGAAGAATGCACGACACCGCAATGATCTTGGGGTGAGCGCAGATTACAAGGATCTTTAAACGTAATCCATGGATGGCCTGTTTCGAAGATCATCTTGAGCATGCCTTTCCACAGCTCAATGGCGGGCACTTTACGGGTCCAAATTTTTCCTTCAGCAGCTTTTGCTTCGTATTCCTCGTAGCGGAGTTCAAAGGCTTTGCCGTAGAGGTCGTGGAGGTCTGGAGTTTCGTTGGTGCGGAAAAGCGACCAGTCTTGGCGGGCCTCCATACGCTTCATAAACAGATCGGGAATCCAATTGGCAGTATTCATGTCGTGACACCGGCGACGCTCATCACCCGTGTTTTTACGAAGCTCGAGGAAGTCCTCGATATCGTTGTGCCAGCTTTCGAGGTAAGCACATCCGGAGCCGCGGCGTTTGCCACCTTGGTTGACGGCGACGAGTTGGTCGTTGTGCAGTTTGAGGAATGGAATGATACCTTGGGACTCACCATTGGTGCCCTGAATGTAGCCGCCGGTGCCGCGGACTGCCGTCCATGATCCACCGAGGCCACCCGCCCATTTACTAAGGTAAGCGTTATCGGCGATGCCACGCTGCATGATGCTTTCGATGCTGTCGTCCACCTTATAGAGGTAGCAGGATGAAAGCTGAGAGTGCAGGGTGCCAGAATTGAACAGTGTAGGTGTGCTGGAGCAGAAACGGCGACCTTTGTAGAGTGAGTAGAGTCGAATCGCCCAGTCTTCACGGTTTTCCTCTTCAGCACGGAATAGCCCCATTGAAACACGCATCCAGAAGAACTGGGGCGTTTCAAGGCGACGTTGCTTATCACCCGTTTTATCAACAATGAGATAACGATCGTAGAGCGTCTGCACGCCGAGATAATCGAAGTCGAGGTCTGCTGTCGGGTCGAGAGCGGCAGCGAGCTTATCTACGTCATACTGGGCAACGACGTCTGGCGATATCCGTTTGATCTTCACTCCGTGTGCGAGGTATTTCTTGAAGGATCGCTGATGGGCAATCTTTAGAGCACGAATACCATCATTGAGGATGTTCCAATCGAGCACTTCCTCATAGATAAATGTGAGCAGGATACGTCCCGCGAACTTGGCGAAGTCGGCATCACGTTCGATCAGTGACTTGGCATTGAGAATGATCGTGGCGGTAAGGTCCTCGCGAGTGATTTCCGCGCCAATGGAGCGGCGCAGCTCTTGCTCAATCTCTTGTTCGCTCAGGCAGAGATCCAGGCCAATGGAACTGAAGGCGATACGTTTCTTAAGTTCGGTTCCATCCCAGAACTGGGTGTTGCCATCGGGCATGGTTACCACCACCATGGACTCTTGGTTCGGATCCTCCTCCGGTGCTTCATCGAGGCGCATCTGGGCGCGCTTGGCACGGTAGAGAATGTAGGCCTCGGCCGCCTTGAAGTATCCTTGACGCATGAGTTCCTCCTGCACGATATCTTGTACATTTTCGATATGGGCAAAAGCGGAGTCGCCATTACGGATGGTATCGGTTACAGCATGGGCGACTTTTACAGCAGCCTCTGGGTCCTCTTTGATCGAAAGAAAGGCTTTTCTGACAGCTATTTCGATTTTTGTCTGTGACCACGGCACCACATTACCACTGCGACGGATCAGACGTACGGGCATCTGCTGGGGCTCATCGGAAACGATGACTTCACCATTTTTCTCTAGTGAACGGGAAAAGACAAGTGACTTGGCAACGTCATGCGCATCGTTTTCAATCAGAGCTTTCTCAATGAGTAAGTAGAGATCATTATGAGAAAGGCGGATTTGACCGACGGCAGCCACCTGATCGGTGAGCGACTTAGAAACACTCTGGGCAACATTGGAAACAAAGGTGCGATTCTCATCACTAAAAATACTGTCTTCCTTCTGCTGACGGGAAAGTAAAAGATCAGTCAAAGCCGAGCCAATAGTGTCGGCGACCTTAGCAAGTGAAAGCTCTTCATCTTCCTCATTGCCATGGGTAACGATGATTTCGGGAACACGATCCGCGCTTGTACTATCAAGCGATGAAGGCCAATCAAAACGGTCAGATGCTTCGGGTGTGGTTGCGCGGTCGGTAATAACTTTTTTTAGGGCGAGGTCCTCTTCGAGGCTTATAGATCTGTACATGGGAGCAATTTGTATGTATGGGGGGTTATTGAATATATATAATGTGTATTCGACGTGTAGGTTATGGTATTTGTATGTTTTTTACCGATGCTTCTGACAACAAGTTTATTATTGAGAACTGGATATATAGTGGGCGAAGCAAACGGAAATCGTCACATTCTTAGAGATCATCATCATCGATGTTTCCTAGAGCGGTCGATTTTTGGTATTCCGTGACTCGGCCTTCGAAGAAGTTTTGCTCCTTCTTGATGTCAATCATTTCAGCGAGCCATGGGAAAGGGTTCTTTACGTCGCCAACGAGCGGATCGAGGCCACAAGTGGTCAGGCGGCGATCAGCAATAAAGTCGATGTATTGATGAAAGTCCTCGATGTTTAGCCCCAC
>DPWT01000250.1 GCA_003527555.1 Verrucomicrobiales bacterium
AGCTCTCGGGCTCTCAAATTGCTCTACCACGGATGATGCCTAGGGGCGCACAGTGGAGACCGTAGATTCGGGTGCCGTGGTACTCGGTGCTGGGGTGCTTGTTCTTGCAGCCTATGATAGTGGGAAAAACAACCGCGAAAGTAAATATGATTATGATTACGATGACTGTGGACGCCGGCATCACAGAAGCCATCGACGGCACGGTTGTCACTAGGTCGGCGCAGACCCCGGAAATGGCCGTGATTTATGGATCTACAAAAAAAATCCTCGCCTGCGGCGGCGCTATCACGTAACGATTCTTACACGTGGAAGCTGCAGAATACAAAGTCAGGCTGGATATTTTTGAAGGCCCGCTGGATCTACTCCTATACCTGATCAAGAAAGATGAGGTGGATATCCATAATATTTCGATTGAGCGCATCACGAAACAGTATCTCGATTACATTGATACGTTTAAGATGCTAAACATCGATCTTGCGTCTGAGTTTATCGTGATGGCGGCAAACTTAATGTATATTAAGAGCCGTACATTACTTCCGAAGTCGGTGATGCCACCGGAAGAAGATATTGAGGAAGATGACCCGCGCTGGGAGCTTATACGGCAGCTGATTGAGTATAAAAAATTTAAAGATGCTGCTGGTTTTCTATCTCGAAAAGAGACCGAGCAGGAGGATTATTTTGCCCTTGCCGCTGAAAAAGTGGCACCTCCAGTGGATGAAGGCGAGCCGCTTCCTGACGTTAATATTTTTGATCTAATCCGAGCGTTTCAGAACGTGCTTAAGCGTTTTGAGGAGTCGGAGGATCTTGGGGACATTGTCGATGACCGCTACACGGTTGCTGACAAGATTGAGTATATGCTGGTTCACCTCGAGCCAGGTCGCAGTGTGCGATTTTCCTCATTGTTTGAGCAGGCTACCTCAAAGGGTGAGGTGATTGTGACATTCCTTGCGGTGTTGGAACTGATGAAAATGAACCAGTTTCGTATTCGTCAGGACGATATTTTAGGCGAAATCGAGGTGGAGCGTAAGCCATCGACGTAGGTTACATGTCATTATCTTACTAATGTGCTTCCAGCCAGTTCGCGCCGGTTCCTGTCTCGACCTTACATGCGATTCCATGGGGTAGTGTTAAGGCAGACTCCATAGTTTGTACGATCTTGGGGATCAATGTGTGCTGTTCGCTGAGATGCAGATCGAACAGCAGCTCGTCATGCACTTGAAGCAGCATTTTTGTTTTGGTCTGTTCTTTAACTAATAATTTACGAACATCAACCATGGCGAGTTTAATGAGATCGGCGGCTGATCCTTGAACGGGGGCATTAATTGCTGCGCGCTCAGCGGCACTACGGACTGTGCCATTATCAGAATTAATATTACGTATGTGGCAGCGCCTGCCCGATAGCGTTTCCACGTAACCATTCTCCTTGGCACTCTCCACCGTGCTGTCCATGTAGTTTTTTATCTTAGGATACTGGTTGAAGTATGTTGCTATGATATCGGTCGCCTCACTGCGTGGAATACCGAGACGTTGTGACAACCCAAATGCGGAAATACCGTAAATGATACCAAAGTTGACCATTTTGGCATTGCGCCTCATCTCGGAGGTGACGGTATCTATACCTACGCCGTAGACGCGGGCTGCGGTGGCGGCGTGGATGTCGAGGTCATCCTTAATCGCCTGGATCATCGCTTCGTCACCCGATATAGCTGCCATCACGCGCAGTTCGACCTGTGAGTAGTCGGCGGCGAGCAGTGTGTGTGTTTTATCACGTGGCACAAACGCTTTACGGATCTCTCGCCCAGCCTCGGAGCGCACGGGAATATTTTGCAAGTTAGGGTCGCTGGATGCTAGCCTGCCTGTAGAGGTCATGAGCTGCTGGAAATGAGTATGGACTCGACCGGTGCGCGCAGAAACGTGTGCGGGTAGAGCATCGACATAGGTGGACTTTAGTTTACTAGCTTCCCTGTAATCTAGGATGTCTGCCACGATTGGATGCTTGGGGGCGAGTGCGGAGAGCGTTTGTTCATCGGTTTTGAATTGCCCAGTCTTTGTCTTTTTAGGTTTTTCAACCAGCTCCATCTCACCGAAGAGAATTTCGCCAAGCTGTTTGGGTGAATTGAGGTTGAACTCTTTACCAGCGGCTTCTGTAATTTGCGCGCTGAGAGTATTGATACGCTTGGCAAGACCATCACCGATATCCTTTAGGGCAACCACATCCAATGAGATACCTTCATTCTCGATAGCGGTGAGAACTGGCAGGAGCGGCTCCTCAATATTTTGATAAACATCTATTTGGTCTGACTCTTGAAGCGATAGGCGAAGTTTATCTGCAAGTTGAAAAGTTATATCAGCATCTTCTGCGGCATATTCTGCAAGATCCTCGATTGGGATCATTTTCATATTCAGCTCTTTTTTCTTACGCTTTTTCTTTGGTTTTTCCTTGGGCTCATCCAGCGCGAATAGATCATTTTCGGGTTCTTTTGCCTTCTCGGCAAGTTCAGTGAGTTTTACGGGCGTGTAGCCCAACATGGCCTCGGAAATAAAATCCATGTTATGCCGCTGCTCTGGTGAAACGATTGCATGCACGAGCATGGTATCAAAAAACGGGCCGCTAACTTTGAAGTCGTGTGCTAATAGAACGGACAAATCAAATTTTAGATTATGTCCAATTTTTTCATGTTTGGACTGAAAAATGACAGCTAGTTTTTCCAGTGCCATTTGTATACTGATGGCGCTGCCAGGGCCGGTGTGTAAGAAATACGCTTCATGTGCTGTGAGAGAGAAGGCAATGCCTAGAATTTCACAGCTACGAGGATCAAGGGAGGTGGTTTCGAGATCGAAGCAGACGCGTTCAGCCAGAGAGAGCTTCTGTGCAAGTGCGTGAAGGCCATTGACAGAATTGACGAGTTGGTAATCATGTTTGACGTCTTTTATTGTCTTGAGTGTAACAGCATTGGGAGAATCATCTGGAGAATCATTTATTGGAGGTTCGTGTCCGCGACCGGCGGCAAAGTCTTTACCAAAAATACGTTTGCCTACGGAGTTGAACTCCAGTTCGGCGAGCAGGGACTTCAGTGCCTCGTCGTTGCGCCCACCAATAGTCAGATCCTCCCAATCTGAATCTATGGGTACGTCTAAAATGATGGTGGCTAACTGCTTAGACAATAACGCTTGATCAGCAAAATTTTCTAGGTTCTCTCTCTGTTTGCCTTTGAGTTGATCGGTGGAAGCTAACAGGTTTTCCATCGAGCCGAACTCGCCGACAAGTTTCTTGGCAGTTTTCTCACCAATTCCAGGGACACCCGGAATGTTGTCCGAGGCATCACCCCAGAGCCCGAGGATATCGATCACTTGTTTCGGATCTTTCACATTCCATTGGGCCTGAATGGCGGCTACGTCAAGAAGCTCATGATTTCCGCCCTGTCTCCCGGGTTTCCACATCGTAGTGGAATGGCTGACCAGTTGAGCGAAGTCTTTGTCCGGTGTTACCATGTAAGTGTGAATATCTCCTCGTTGATCAGCGCGATGAGCTACGGTGCCAATGATGTCATCGGCTTCGTATCCATCAAGTACGAGCACGGGGATTCCCATGGTTTGACAAAGACGTTTAACGTAGGGAATAGCATTGGCTAAATCCTGCGGCATTTCCTCGCGCTGTGCCTTGTATTCCGGGTAGAGCTTATGGCGGGGTGTCGGCTCGCGGGTATCAAATGCCACACCTAGGTGACTCGCGTCCTGGTTTTCGATGATGTCCAATAAAACATTAGCAAAACCCAGCACCGCTGATGTGTTCATACCTGAACTTGTTAGGATAGGGTTACGCATGAATGCGAAGTGTGCGCGGTAGACCAGCGCCATGCCATCTAGGAGGAAGAGTTTGTGCATTGGGGAAGCTTGCAGTTGTGAGAACTGGATAGAAATTGGCAGAAAACGTATCGGGTGGAAAGGGTGGAGTGCAGACGAGAGGTAAACTAAGATTTCTTAATTAATCACTAATTCCCTCAGTTCGTGCCTCGACGGCTAGTTGGAACGCTTCACGATCACCGTAGCGTTGGATCGAAAATTTTACACAGCGGCGTTGGCCGGGAGCGGGAGACCAAGTTGCTTGCCAGAACCGATATGAATTACCGTTGGCTGCAATTACGGTAATTTTTGAGACGCCTACTACACCAGAGCTATTGCGTGGTGAGCGTTCGCAAATACGAGCTTGATCAGATAGCTTCTCTATTAGTGTGTCACGCCATACACGAGCGGCAGTGAGCGCATGCTGTGGGTGGCCATGGAGTCGATCGGCAAAGAATTTAGCGTATTTAATACCACGTCTCTGCATGCGCACTTGGAAGCCGTGTGTGCTCGCGTTTGGCAGATCGATGCGGGTGATTGCGTAGTTTGGGTCAGGTTGTGGCAGCGATGGTGGCATGGATACTGCAAGAAAGATGTCATTACTTAGGGTTGGGTGCAAGCTGGAAGCTTGCGTTCACGGTTGTTACGTGGGCATGATCCCGCCCATGGCAGGAATCGTTATTAGACCGCGAGCACGGATTTTTCATGGACACGACTGGGTGTATGCCTCGGAAATCCAGAAGGTGTTTGGTGAGCCAAGGCCCGGAGATGTAATTACGATGAAGGACTTTCGAGATCGTCCACTGGGCACTGCAATCTATAATCCGCAATCACAAATTGTGGCTCGGCGTATTTCGAGGAGGAAACAGAAGCTTGACCGTGAGTTTTTTGAACGTCGAATATCACAAGCAGTTGAGTTGCGTGCAAGATCGGGGATCGACGTGAATTTGGCTCGAATTATTTGGAGTGAGTCAGATGGTTTGCCGGGTGTAGTGGTTGATCGTTATGGAGATCACATCGTTTTACAGACATTGACACTCGGGATGTATTTGGTGAGAGAGGTGATTGCAGAAGTGCTTGCTGAGCAATTAAATCCTAGATCGGTTACTTTAAGAAATGATTCAGCGATGCTTGCCGCTGAGGGTATCGAGCCCGAAATCACAATGCTTCATGGAGAAAAGCCAGAACCGTTTATCGTGGAGGTGCCGACAGCAGAAGGCGGAGTAAAATTTGAGATTGATTTGTTAGATGGTCAGAAAACTGGTTTGTATCTCGACCAGCTAGACGCGCACGCTGAGATCGCGAAACTTGCCAAGGGGAAGCGTGTGCTCGATTGTTTTTGCAACCAAGGTGGTTTTGCGTTGGCCTGCGCCAAGGCTGGCGCGGAGAGTGTAACGGCTGTGGATTCTTCAGAAGTTGCTATTGAGGCATGTAAGAGAAATGCCGAGCTGAATGGTGTGGAGATCAATGCAGTGAAGCACAATGCGTTTGATTTCCTTAAACATTGCGAAGATCAGTATGATATCGTGGTTCTTGATCCGCCATCATTTACGAAAAATAAGAAGAGTCTAAAGAATGCCATGCGTGGCTATAAAGAGATTCACCTGCGTGGAATCAAGCTGCTTGAGCGGGACGGTGTGTTAGCTACCTATTGTTGTTCGCATCACGCGACGGGGGAGCTTTTTTTAGAGAATATTGTGTCGGCTTCTGTAGATGCCAAGCGCAGCATGAGGCTGCTAGCGAGTCACGGCCAGCGACTCGATCACCCTGTTTTACCAGCTATTCCTGAAACTGGCTACTTGAAGGGTTTTGTGCTTCAGATTATGCCGTCGAGGTAAGTTTGATTCATGGTGCGAGTAGGTTAAATGGCCATGCGGGGATATTACGAAATATCGTAAATAGCACGATACTGCCTATGGCCGCCCACAACCAAAGCGGCTTGATGTCGGGGATGCGTGGTGCTGGTTTTCCGAGTATTGTGATGCGTAAGATGAGGTAGCCTGATCCCAGTAGGAAAAGAACAAGCCCACCGAACAGAAGTGCGTTGTGCGATAGGGCATCCGGTAGATTTCCACTCAATAAATCATACGTGCACCGAGTTCCTCCGCAGCCAGGACAGTGAAGGCCGGTGAATTTTCTAACGCCACACTCGGTGCTTTCGTCCTTCGTGTAACTGATGGTGACCAGTGTAATTAGGCCCAGAGCAGCGAGTGCAATGGGTGGAAGCAGTGGCCAGAGGGGGCGTCGTTTCAAAATGATCAGGCTTTATGGGCCGTAGGAGGGTGATGAGTTTGCAACGCTGCCGATCATGTAGACAACCCCAATAATCGCAATGAGTTGGAGGAGGATGCCGACATAACCCAAAATGAGACCTGTGATGGCCATTCCCTTACCTTGTATCGGAGATTTACTATTTTTTATTTTTTTGAGAGATATGTGACCGCATATTACCGCTGGAATTCCAAAGAGTCCCCAGACATAGCAAGAGACGATAGCTAGAATTCCGAGCACTAATGATGCAATGGCCATGCCGTCGGTGCTTGGCGCTCCTGTGTGTGGCCCTTGTCCTGCGTTTGTCTGTGAAAAACTCGCATCATGCGCGGTATTTCCATCGCTCGGCTGAAACTCGCGCACCTCCTTGATCGGTAACCAATCGTTCATGCCTTCGCGCCAAATGATGGTATCCGTATCAATCTGACCGGAGCTAATGAGGCTCGCTATTTCTAGATTGGAAACAGGGCCATGTTGGGTGTTGTCCTTACCGTAATACCAGTCTGTCATGTCAGAGGTAAGATCACCTTAATATGGTAGATGATGCAATGTTGAAATTTGATGTTGTATGATATGAGCCAGATGCGTTTAGTGATTCATTATGCAGACGTTGATTATCGCTTGTGGTGCCTTCGTTTTTTATCTTCTGGCTTACCACACCTATGGAAAGTGGTTAGGGCAGAAGATTTTCAAGCTAGATAAGAATGCGATCCCTCCATCGGTGGAGTTAGAGGATGGAAGTGATTACGTGCCGACAAGTAAGGGGGTGGTCTTTGGGCATCACTTCACGTCGATTGCTGGTACGGGGCCGATTGTTGGGCCTGCGCTGGCTGTTATATGGGGCTGGCTGCCAGCACTTATCTGGGTTCTCATAGGATCGGTGTTCATTGGGGCAGTGCACGATTTTGGAGCATTGATTGTATCCATGCGTAACAAAGGGCAAACAGTGGGTGACATAGCGGGCCGGGTGATTTCGCCTCGTGTGCGCGTACTCTTTCTGCTTATTCTTTTCATGGCGCTTACTATTGTGTTAGCCATTTTCGGGTTGGTAATCGCCGCTGTATTTAAGCAATATCCACAGTCGATTGCACCCTGCCTTTTTCAGATTCCCCTCGCTGTGCTGATCGGAATGTTCATTCACCGAAAAGGAGGAAATATCATGATTGCCTCGGTGGTGGCATTAGTGCTGATGTATCTATCCGTTTGGTATGGTGGCGCAAGCTGGTTAGCTGAAATGAATAGTTATTTGGCGCAATGGGAATTAATGACATGGGTGCTAGTATTGTTAGGCTATTCCTATATTGCTTCTGTTCTGCCTGTCTGGACTTTGCTACAGCCACGTGATTATATTAATGCATTACAGTTACTAAGTGCCTTAGCGCTGATCGTAGTTGGTTTGGTTTGTGCGGGAATCATGGGTGGTGCGCCTGTCGACGGCGTACGGCCACCACTTGAGATTGCAGCGCCTGCGATTGAGTCATCACTTAGTGCTAAGGATTTACCGCTGATATTTCCCTTCTTATTTATTACTATCGCCTGTGGAGCTATTTCTGGATTTCATTGTCTTGTTTCCTCGGGTACGTCATCTAAGCAGCTGAAGTGTGAGAGTGATGCGCGTTTTGTTGGGTATGGCTCAATGCTCACTGAGGGGTTCTTGGCTGTGTTGGTGATTTTGGCCTGTGTGGCTGGCTTAGGCTTAGGAATTAAAGAGGGAGGTGTCACGCTGTTAGGTTCTGATGCATGGGATACTCGATATACTGGTTGGGCTACGATGAAGGGACTGGGTGCGAAGGTTGGTGCTTTTGTTGATGGATCCTCTAATTTCATCAAGGCGCTAGGAGTTCCTGCATCGTTTGCAACTGCCCTCATGGGTGTTTTTGTTGCCTCTTTTGCCGCGACGACACTGGATACTGCCTGTCGTCTGCAGCGTTATGTCGTCCAAGAACTTGCTCGATGTTTCATTAAGAAGAAAAGTGAAGCTGTTACTGCTTCAGCACCGAAGTTAACAACTAATCCGTGGTCGTGGTTGGCGAACAAGCACGGGGCAACGATTTTTGCAATTATTGTAGCGGGCTGGATGGCATCACTACCAGCAGCAACTGGTAAGCCAGCCGGAACTGGGGGGTTGATTCTCTGGCCGCTATTTGGTGCAACCAATCAGCTGCTGGGTGGACTCGCGTTCATGGTGATCATTTTTTGGATGAGGCGTCAGCTAATGCCAGTATGGTTTGTAATCATACCTGCGATATTTATGCTCATTCTTCCTGCATGGGCTATGGGCTACCAGATATTTGGTCAAGCGATCGGCTCAGATTTGAGTTGGATCGGTCAGGAGCGATGGTTGTTAGTAGGTATAGGCTCGGTGTCCTTGTTGTTAGAAATCTGGATGGTGGCCGAGGCAATCGTAGCTTGGAGACGCATGCCTAGTGGGATGAGATAATTCCCGAGCTTAAACATTCTTGTTTTGGCTTTGGGTGTATTGTCTACCTAATGTTGCCTAAATATTAAATTGTTAGTCATTGAATTAGGCTTGTGAGAAGATGCTGATTTATTTACGATTATTTATAACTTATTGCTCCTAACGGAACCATTATGAAGATTTTCGCTACATTACTTATTCTATTCATCTATAATCACACCTTAGTTTTTGCGAAAGAAATACAGCTTAAAGATATTCAGGGTAAGACCTGTTATGTTTACCTTCCTGATCATATAGATTCGAGTAAAACCTATCAAGTAGT
>DPWT01000241.1 GCA_003527555.1 Verrucomicrobiales bacterium
TTTATGAAGGGTGAGAAAATACGGCTCTGAGCGAACAACGCTCAGAGCCGTATGAATGGTCAAATTATTAAGTTTACCAGCTGATCGTCACACCACCGAAGATACCACGACCACGGCCAGGGTAGGTTGAGCGACCTGCTCCGTTGCCAAAGCTGGCTAGTTCGTGGTCTTCATTAAAGAGGTTTTCTACGCGTGTATTTAGGCTAATGTTTTCGTTGATCTGATAGTTCGCATGCAAGTTGGTGACGATGTAGGAATCCAGCTCGTTACCACCGAAGGTGCGGTTGTCTCGATGGATCACGGTGAATCCTGCTTCCAGATTGTCACAGATTTTTCCGTTCATCTGCAGACCTGCAGAGTGCTTGGGCTGGCCTGAGAGAGTTTTGTCGAGCCAGGTGTAGTTTAGTGTTGTTTCCAGCCGGTCGTTAAGCCACTTGCCTTTTGCCTCGATCTCTAGGCCGCGTGTCACGCTGGTCCCCGGTGCATTGAAGTAGGTGGTTACAAAATCCGGAGCCGGCCCGAAATTGCTCTCGATCATGTCGTCGATGCGGTTCTCAAACCATGTGACGTTTAATCGGTACTGCCCGTCGCAGAGTTCCTGGTTGATGCCCAAATCCCAGCCGGTTGAACTCTCGGCACGGAGGGAAAAGTTTGAGCCGCCACCAAACCCGAATAGCTCTTGGTAGGACGGCGGGCGGAACCCCTTGCCCGCGCTGGCGCGAAATTTAGTGCCCGTGGATGTGATTCTATAAGCGATCGAGCTGCGCCATGTGAACTCGTCGCCGTAGTTATCGTAATCTTCCCATCGGATGCCGCCATTCAGGGTGAGGGCATCGGTCACATCCCAGCTATGGTTCAAATAGAAGCCGTGTTGGTTGCTGCTGCGGCTGTCTTGAGACAGACTAAAGAAAAGGCTGGCATAGGTGTAGTCGGTCTTTTCAAACACAGCACCCGCCGTGGTTGTATGGCGATCATTCCAGCGCAGCGTGTTGTCCCAGTAGATGCCATGCTTTTCGCCGTTCGTTTCATAATATCGCGGCAAAGCGAAGGTGTCCGCGTGGTAGTCTTCTCGATAGATTCCGAGCGTGAGCTTGCTGGTCAAAATCTCGTTGACACGGAGCGTGGTAAAGATCGTGGCGAGCGTGCTCTCGGTGCGGTCGTCCGCCGCGCGCGCAAAATTTGGGTCGGCGTAATTAGGCCGCCGCAGATCAGATTGGAAAGAACGCAGGGTCAGCCCGATGTTCAGTGAGTCGCTCGCGGCATAATCCAACCGTATAGACTGGCCGTACTGTATGAATCGGTTGTTAGGCAGGTCGTTGTCTGTCTGCTGGTAGCCGATACTGATGGCGTAGGCGAGGCGGTCTAGCTCGCCTTGGAGGTCAAGCGTGGCGCGGTGCGACTGGTGGGAGCCAGCCTCTAAAAAAATCCTACCGCTTGGGTCGCCCGAGCCACGACCGCTGTATAGGCCGATCACGCCGCCTATGGAGTCGCCGCCGTAGAGGGCGCTTTGTGGACCACGTAGGATTTCGATACGTGACAGGCCGGAGATTCCAGAGCCGCCAAGAAAGTTTCCAGATGAAATGTTGGCTCCAGAGAGTCTCATGCCGTCGACTCTAAGGTGCGCGTGTCGGGTGGCAGTTCCCCGAAGAAATAACGATGATATAGTGCCGTTCTGTCCTCCTGTGGATTCGGAGATGACCCCTGGAACGAACTTTAGCGCCCCGTCGATGTGGAAGATGCCGGATTTTTTCAGCTCCGACGCATCAAATACGGTGACCGAGCTTCCGACCTTCTTCAGGTCAGTTAGGCTGCGGTTAGCTAGGATGGTCGTTTCCTCAAGTTTGGCATCGAGTTGGGACTCGGGCTCTGGGGCGGCATGTGAAAATGCTAGCCCCCCAACGGTGGTGAGCAGCGCTGTGGCTGCGATGTTTGTTTTCATTATTTAGGTGGTGTTTCGCCTGTTTTCCGCAGGCTAATGCATCCGACCTTTCAGGCTGGTGGTCTGGCTGACTAGGAATGTCTTATCCTAGCTTCACAGTGGCGGTACCGCTCCGGAATGATCACTTGTAAATGACTTCACCGGATTCCCCATCGATTTCCTGCCCGTGCTACGGGCCTCCCGAAAGGTGCCTCACACTTTTTGTATGTGCGGCGCGAGCTTGGTAACTCTTTCTTACCAGTTAGGCAACTTGAATAGTAAAATAAGTCTAGTGTAGGATAGTCCTTGCATAGTCATGATTCGCTTACATGTTATAGTAATCTTATCAATTACTACTGATTAGTTATGAACGATACACAAACAAATGAACTACGTGATGCCCTTGAATCGCAACGTAAAGAAGTTCTATATGACGTAAGTCGTCATGCTGCCAAAGGCATAGGTGTAGGCGTTATCGCGGACGAAACTGAGCGGGCTGATAAAATCGCTGAAAATATGGTGGAGCATGCACTGAGCTACTCTGAGAGTAAGTTGCTAGAAAAAATTGACCATGCTCTGGAGCGACTTGCTTGTGGTGTCTACGGTATATGTGAGAGCTGCAATAAGGAGATCAACGTCGAGCGTTTGAAAGCGAAACCATCTGTTTCGCTTTGTATCGAGTGCCAGATAAAAAAAGAGAGCAGAGTCTCATAGAGAACTCTACTCACTGTGAGCGATTGTGAATGTGGAATTTAAGTTCCAATGATTACTTGCGCTTCTGATTCGGGGGTTTCATTTTCATCGCCCTCAGATCCATCAGATTTTTGACTTTCATGGAGTGATTTTTCCAATTCTTCAGCTCCGTCTGGGGTTATTTTTGTTTGCCAGAGAAACACCTTCTTGAGGGTGGGGTGACCCAGTAGTGCTTTGATCCCTTGGTCTGTTACTTGGGTGCCGTAGAGATTGAGCACACGCAGTTTCTTGAGATTTGCTAATTCTGCTAGGCCTTTATCGGTGATAGTGGTCTCGCTCAATTTAAGCACTTCGATTTCTGAAAATGTACTGAGCTTTTTCATGCCGGCATCGGTCACCTGTGTGGCACCTAGGTTGAGCTCGGTCAGAGAGCCAATGCCACCGGATAGGATATCAATATCAGTGTCCTGAAACTGGCTTCTGTAACTTACTGCTGAGAAAACGAGATCTGTGTTTGCCTGAGAAACATATTTTAATGATCCAGGAAATTTTGTATTAACTTCGTTGAGTACTTCTTTTAATTCTGCGCGAACTCTTTTCGTTGTGGCGAGGCGCTCCAGCTCAAATTTTTTGAGTGCGGCCTCCTCTTGAGCTATTTCCTCGGGTGTTTTTAATGTATTCAGTGCTTTGGCAATCACTGGAGTCACTTCGAGTTCACTTTTGCGCACAGTTTCTGATGCGCCTGACTTGACCCACCATTCAAGGATTTGAACCTCTTCGGGCGTGAGTTGAGTTTTACCTTCTGGTGGCATGCGAAGGTCGTCTTCCAATGGCAGGTGGAGGTAGGCGATCATCATGCTATCCTCAAGATTGCCGGGAACTAGAGCTTCTTCTTCGTCGCCTCCTTCAAGTAATGCTGCATGTGAATCCATACGCAGTCCGCTCTTCTGTTTTTTCTCGCCGTGGCATGAAATACATTTCTGTTCAAGAATTGGATGTACGATCTGAGTGTAAACGATGGGGTCGGCAATGTCTTTGTTAGATAATACCTCCTCTTCTTTCTCAATCCAGGGTGCTTTCTTCAGCGGATCACCGTGAGTGATCTCTCCACCGTGATGTCCGGCAGAAATCATGGCGCCAGTCGTAGCTATAACGCCAATACCATAGATGGGCTTGAGAAGACCCTTACGCGGCATGACATCAGCAGCGTATTTAGCAAGATAGGTTACTATGAGAATAATGGTGAATATAATGCCATCGCGCTTGTGTTCCTCGATGAGATCGCCGTTAAACTCTCCGCTAAGGTAGAGGAAATAACCAAATACCGCAGCAAACACTGCGGTTCCTGAGGCGAATGCCAGTGCTAGAGTGGTCTGGGGCTTGTATTTTCCAAATGTGAAGATTCGACACATCTCCATGAGTAACACAAGTGAAAAAGCCCCGATGGGGAGGTGTAGGAAAACTGGGTGGAATTCACCGAGAAATCCTAGCCACTTGCCCTCAGTTGTGGTGGCTTTCTCACTCGCCATCCCAATTTCACCGAGCCATGGCATGATAGCGATTCCTGCGATGGCTATTAGCCCAAGCAGAATGACTGCTGTTAGGCATTTTTTACTATTTTTGCTGGGAGCGTCGGAATCAATTTCTGGGGAAGATGCGCTTGTGTCCTCAGCGGCTGCGGTTGCTTCGTTTGTGTTGAACACAACTGATGTGTCACCGATATGAATTTCTATGCCATCGGTTAATTTGATGGTCGACTGCTTTTTGCCGTCCAGTTTGATGCCATTCGTCGAGTCATCGTCGTGAACGGTGTATCCATCGTCTGTTTTTACGATATGACAATGTGTGGTTGAGACGGATTCACAGCTGATGGCAATATCGTTGCTGGTTGCGCGACCAACTGTAATCGTCTGTTTATCTGATTCAAATTCGTGAATATCAGGCGATGATCCGGGGACGGACACATTTATTTTAGGCATAAGTCAATGAGTGGGTAATGGGTGCAGAGCTTCAAAAGTTGAAAGAATGTCATGCACCTTGATGCATGAGGTTACTACCCTCGGAAAAGTATTCTTTCAAGTGTTTATACGCGGAGGAAAATAAGCCTAGAAAACAAAAATTAGCCATGGCTAATTTTATGATTGACTCATATTGTCGATTGAGTGCATGTGTCTGGCGTAGCTCATTTGCACAAGTCAGCTGACCTGTCTGCAGAACGCTATAGAAATAACAAAATCAATTTTCACATGCATCAACCAGTAAAGACTAGGCCGTCTAAAAATATTTCGATGAAAGGCGTCTTTGTGCGCACATTGTTCTATGGCAATGCTGCTGTGATTTGCAGTCTGAGTGATATCAGTGCGCAAGATGCCTTCAGTCAACTTGATGCCCTTAATCCATTGGTGGTGACTGGCTCGCAGGTGGTTGAGCCGCTCCGCGATACCCCTGTCCGTACGGAAGTGATCGATGGGAAATACCTGTCCAGAACTGGAACGCGCTCGTTGGCCGAAGCGGTGGAATACTCGCCTGGGATCCGTGTTAGTACTAATTGTCAAAACTGTAGCGTGCAATCGATTCAGATGTTTGGTCTCCCGCAACAATACATAGGTATTTTATCTGACGGTCTGCCGAACTTTTCTACCTTGGCGGGTGTATACGGCATAGAGCAAATCCCTGCAGGCACAATTGGACAAATTGAAATTGTGAAGGGTGGCGGGTCAGTGCTTTATGGGCCTGGTGCTGTGGCTGGTGTGATCAACTTAATTCCTCGTGAACCTACCCAGACAAGTGGGCACATTGATATGCGATTTCTTGGATCGCGTGGCGACAATTTTGGGCAGGAGCCAGGTGGATCGTTTTTTGGGCTGTACGATTTAGTCAGCAAAGACGAGCGTTTTAAGCTGAGTATGTATGGGGGATTTGACCGAATAGACCCGATTGACCGCGATGGGGATGGCTTCACAGATGTATCAAAACGTGATCTTTGGAGTGGAGGGCTGAGAGCATTATGGAGACCACTGATCGATCACACTTTTACTTTAGATTTATTTGCTTCAGACGAAGATAGGCGCGGCGGGGATATCCTGGCTTGGGATTTGAAGCCTAATGAAGGTCGTATCTCTGAGGAGATCTTATCTCGCCGCTATGTCTCGACTCTAAAGTGGCAGGCCGATTGGAGTGAGCGTTGGAGCAGCCGCTTGGCTTACTCATACTCACGAACTGAGCGTGACTCCTACTATGGAGGAACGGGTGCGCTTGGCTCGCCAGATCTGGCTTCGCCCTTCTTTGATGCGAGCTGGACTTCAGATCGAGGCTTTGGCACGACGACTGACGATCTGCACTTCTTGGATACATTGTTTGCCTATCAGCCCTCAGAGGAGCACCGCATTAGCTTTGGTGGTTCGTTTTCGCGGGAAAACCTTACGGATACTCAGCCATCTGTGAATCGCACTCTCGATGAAACATTTCGGAACTTAGGGGTCTTCGTGCAACATCGGTGGAAGCCAAATGATATTTGGACTTTTGAATACGGAGTCCGTAGTGACTTTAACTCCGAGCTGAATGACCCTATTTTTTCACCTCGTGCTGCTATTTTATGGTCGCCAAATAATGATCTGAGAGTTCGCGGTGCGATATCAACAGGTTTTCGAGCTCCCGAGCTTTTTGATGAAGACCTGCACATTTCGAATGTTGGGGGTGAGCTGCAGACCACTTTTAATGATCCATCACTTGAGGAGGAAAGCTCAGTGACTCTGTCGGTCTCTCCGGAGTGGCAGATCAATGAGAGCTGGCGCCTAGAAATGAATGCATTCCATACATGGCTTGATGACACTTTTGTCGTGGAGCCGAATGATGATCCGCTCACACCAGGCGTGACAGAATTTATCCGAACAAATGGTGAATCGTCACGAGTTTATGGAGCTGAGCTCAATCTTGGTTATTTTAGAGACGATTGGAATATCCAGTTTTCATGGGTTCAACAACGCTTGGAATACGACAACCCTCAATTGGTCCTTGGCGATCCAAATGGTGATCCAGCCGACAATCCAATTTTTTCTAGCACCTACGTGCGGACACCAGAGTCGCTGGCTCTCTTGCGTTTCACTCATAATGGAGACTGGTTTGACAGCTATGTGACCGCGAAGGCAACTGGGCCTATGAATGTGCCACGGATTTCCTCGGATCCTGCAACAGGAGATCTAATTGGTAACAAGATGGTT
>DPWT01000214.1 GCA_003527555.1 Verrucomicrobiales bacterium
CAACCAATCAACCAATCAACCCCGCTTACGCTTGCTCACGCCGCATCCACAGCGGCCACCGCAGCAGTTCGCTTCGCTTTTTTTCATCCAATTGCGGATGAATAGCACGATTACCACCAGCACGATCGCCGGTGCTACGTAGGTCTGCCAGTTAGTTAAATCCATGATTTAATTTCGCAGGTTTCAGCCCGATATCAAGCGGCCAATCTGGAACACAACAAAAGCGGCTAGCCATGCAACCACAGTCATTCCCACAAGCTGCCCAATCGCCCAGTTCCATGAGCCGGTTTCTCGTCGGACCACAGCGGTCGTCGGAAGGCACTGAAGCGCATACACAAAGAATATCAGCAAACTAAGCGTAGTCACCGGCGTGTAAATCTTTGTACCATCCGGCCAAGTTGCATTACCCAATTTACTACGCAGCTTTTTAAGGAATTTTTCCTCATCGTCGTCTTCCTCCACAGAGTATGAAATCGCTAAATTCGCATTAAATACCTCACGTGCCGCAAATGCCGCAATCAATGCCGTGCCCGTGCGCCAGTCGTATCCAAGTGGTTTAACAACAGGTTCAATGGCATGTCCTATTTTACCCATGTAACTCTGTTCCAACGCTAGCGCAGGGTCGTCTGCGGCAGGATTACCATCGTCGGGTTTTGGATAAGTCTGTAGCGCCCAAAGAATGATAGAAATACCTAAGATCACCGTGCCTGCTTTCTTTAAAAACGCCCACGCACGTTCTGTAAGATGTCGTCCAATATAACCAAAGTCAGGCACACTGTAGGCGGGAAGCTCCATCAGGAAATGGCTAGGCTCTTCCTCCCCTTTGACTTTAGGCGCCAGCAACCACGCCGCGAGCAATGCCGTTGCAGTGCCAAAGAAATACATTGCCGCTAACATCAGCGCTTGCAACATAGCACCGTAGCTTGCCAGTAGCATCCCAATGAGGAGCGAATAAACAGGTAGTCGCGCTGTGCAACTCATCCATGGAGCGATAAGAATAGTTAGCAGCCTTTGCTTGGCACTGTCCATACTACGCGTCGCCATGATACCAGGAATCGCACATGCATAAGAACTCAGCAACGGCAGGAACGCCTTGCCGCTCAGCCCAACCTTGCTCATCAGACCATCCATCAGCAATGCAGCCCGACCCATGTATCCGGTCGATTCCATGAGCCCGATAAAAAACAACAGCAGAAGGATTTGGGGCAGGAAAATCACCACACTTCCAACGCCGCCGATAATACCGTCAATCACGAGATCTTTCACGTCACCGTCCGCCAGCATGGTGGAAACACTTTCCGCCAGGGCGCCAATTCCAGTCTCCACCCAGTCCATCGGATAGGAGGACCAGCTGAAGATCGACCAAAAGACAAGCAACATGACACCAATAAAAATAAACCATCCGCCGACAGGATGCAGCACGGCCTGATCAATTTTGTCGCTGATAGTCAATCCACCCGCATCGAGCCTTTTAGCGGTCAGCTTGCATACTGCCTGCACACGTTGGGTGCGCGACTGAGAAATGTCCTCCTCGGGGGATTCACCCGCACTAATACACTCGGCAGCAGCGTTCATTGCAGCCTGCCTCATGCCATGATCAATCCCCGGTTGGTCTTCGGTTCGGTATTCCGCATCGGCAAGCAAGTGAATCGCATGGGCCGCTGGATTTGCGGATCCATTGACCTCGAGCTGTTTGGCCAGATCCTCAATGGCGCTTTCCGTCGCTTTTTCCGCATGCCAAATCCTCTTAGGAGGGTGTGGAAACGGGTGACGTATCGCATGTTTGAGATCGACCACGCCTTTGCCTTTATTCGCCTGACACGGAATGACTGGCAGACCCAATTCCTCGGATAAAAGCTCCACGTTGATGCGGATGCCCTGTGATTCAGCAAGATCAACTTTATTGAGTGCCACCACGACGGGTAGACCGAGATCAACTACCTGTAATAACAGGTAGAGATGACGCTCAAGGTTTGAGGCGTCCACCACACAGACTACAGCCGACGGCCGATCGTTCCCTTTCTGATCACCTAACAACACATCACGAGTGATTCGCTCATCTTCAGCTCGGGGGCTCAATGAGTAACACCCAGGCAGATCTAACAATTCATACTTATTCCCGTGGGGTGTCCGCAGCACACCCGACACACGGGAGACAGTCACTCCCGGATAGTTTCCCGTCTTTTGATTCGCTCCAGTGAGAGCATTAAATAACGTGGTCTTACCACTATTGGGATTACCGACAAGTGCGATGGTCTCCATTTGCTCGTCAGTAGTTGATTCTAAATACCAGGTAAAAAATGCCGTTAGACCATCTCAACAAGAACTTGGTCACCAAGCTTTTTACTCAAGGCAAGACGAGTGCCACAAACTGAACAAATCATATTACGCCCGTCAGATAGCTTGCTAATTTCCAAATCCTCACAAAAACCAATCTCACGAAGGCGCTGACACGAACCACCATCAAGCTGGCGGATACGCAACTTACAACCAGCGCCCGCCTTACTCAAAGTCATAGCACTATCGGCTTTCAAAGCCCCAGCAATATCAGTGGTAAGGTCTGCAATCATCTTCACACGAGAATAAAGCGCAATTGAGACGCGTTTGCAATAAGAAAATGGAGATTTATTTAGATTATTTGAATCACACAACAAAATCATATTCTTCAGACATCATAGGCAATCGGTTTACTCTTTTCTTTTTCTATGGAATCGTCCATTTTTCAGTTTGAGTAGTTATGACGACGATCAAAGCCAAAGTAAAATTCGACGAAGCATCGCACCTTGGGGCGTTTCGCCTGCATATGTGGCATCGCTATCAGGTTTGGTTGATGCTGCGGACATTTCTTAGTGTTGCTCTGATCCTAGCAGGAATCATCCTACTCATGAGCCAAGGGCCTAACCCGATGCCAGTTCTGATGCTCATGGTCGGCACCTTTGCCCTGCTGCGCCCCTTAATCTGGAAAATCATGCATGGTCGCAATCTGCGCCGACTCCCGGGTTACGGCCAGAGCGTGCTCTACACATTCACCCCCGACAGCATGTCAATCAACGGCGAAGACCGCCAGGGGGAAGTCAAGTGGAGCACGTTATTTGAATCGGTTTCCACCAAAAAAGGCCTACTCCTCTACCACGGAAAAAAATCCTACACCTGGGTGCCTAGCGAATCATTCGACAGTGCCGAGGACATACTGAAAGTCGCCGAGTGGTCAGGTGCGAAATAACCTTAACTAGCGCTTCGCCTTCAGTTTTCGTGCGTAAACATGCAGCGGGTGCTCGATCCAACGATGAAACAACGCGGCAATGAAAACAGAAAAGGCGGTGGCTAACAGCACTGCGGGGAACTGGTAGATCCAGGTGTTGGGGAAGTGTTTAAAATGCACCATGACCGCGCCGCCGAAGGTGATGTGCAGTAGGAAAAACGAGTAGGACAGCTGTCCAAGGTAATCGGTTTTCAATCGCTTCACCCACTTCTCACTAAGCTGAGGCACATAGGCAACAATTAACGCGGTGCCCAATGCAGTCCATGCGGCGTTGTGACTGACTGCCACGTACTGGCTACGGAATGCAAGACCTAACAAAATAAGAAAAACCCATCCCGGCAGCGACTTGTGAAGTTTAAGGTAAACCGCCATGCCCATGCCGTAGAGTGCCATGTAGGTAAGAATGCTTGGCCCTTTATCCACCGTCAGTGGTGCCAACGCCCAGGCAAGCACCACCGCCACGCGCACCCACTGCTTGGGATGCGAGAGCAAGGGAAACACCACAAGGATCGCCAGCACGAACTGAGCCTCAACTCCTAGCGTCCAAAACACCGCGACATACCACTTCTCACCGACAAAATCCGCGTAGAGGAAAAAATTCGCCAATGTTCGCGTCCAAGTAATCTGATCAAGATGCTGCCCATAGCCCATGATCGGACTACCACAGGCAAATATAAACATCTCAATGAGCGCCATCACCGCAAACGCCGGATACAATCGCACAAACCTGCTTAACAAAAATTTTCCGGTGTCGGGATAAGTGAATTTCGACCACTGCAACACCAGCGGCGTGATATATCCCGAGATACAGAAAAACACATTCACCCCGAGATAGCCGAACACCAACAACCAGCTCAATCCGCTATCATCGTACCAGTTCAAATGGAACAAACACACGCCAAATGCTGCGAGCACTCGCAGAGCGTCGAGGTTCGAGAGTCGGGTTTTTTCCTGCGCCATGGT
>DPWT01000105.1 GCA_003527555.1 Verrucomicrobiales bacterium
TACACCTTACACCTTACACCTGATCTGATGAGAAAGAAATACAGCAAAGAGAAGAAGCATCGCACCGGGGAGATTCCCACCGGTTCGTTCTCTGATATTGCATTTCTTTTGATCATCTACTTCTTGGTCGCCACCACGCTGGTTAAGGTGAAGAGTATTACCGCCGACCTCCCGTCAGGTGAGAAAACGAGCCAGACCCAATCAGAAAAAACCCCCACCATCCAGCTACGACAAGGGCAGATCATGTTTAATGACAAAAAAATGGATCTCGTCGAACTTAATGATCGTCTAGCCGCCTTG
Source organism: Verrucomicrobiales bacterium (assembly GCA_003527555.1). Taxonomy (GTDB): domain Bacteria; phylum Verrucomicrobiota; class Verrucomicrobiia; order Verrucomicrobiales; family Akkermansiaceae; genus Oceaniferula. Next base: position 301 of record DPWT01000105.1, read on the forward strand.
GATCTGGCCGAGCAAGAAGGCTCAAAACGCGTTATTTTGTTAGAATCTGCAAAAGGAACACCTTACGAAGACTATTTTCAAGCACTCGCCGCCATCAGCGCGAATGGCGGTGTAGTAGCACTAGTCGAGGACGATAAGTAACGATGAACAAACGTATCCAACGGAAAAAGAAACAGAAAAGACGCACCATCCCAGTGCCGATCGCCAGCATGGGCGATATAGCTTTCCTGCTGATCATCTTTTTCCTCGTCTGCAGTGAAGTGGCGAAGGACAACGCTAACATCCAGACCACACCGCCTATATCTGAATACGTTAAAAAGATGAAAGCCAGCGTCGCAGCACGCGTCGCAATTGATACTGATGGCGTAATCTACTTCGATGGCACTCAGGTTGATAGCGCCAAGGACGTGGAGTGGGGGGTGCGCGCCATCCTCGCTAACACTGCGTCAGACGACCAACGCCACGTGCAATTTAAGTGCGACGCAGCACTACCGAAAGAAACATTTGAACCCGTCATGAAAGCAATTGTCGAGGCGGGCGGCATCCTCGAAGCAGTCGGGGAGAGAAACCCACAATAAACCATCAAAATGAAAGAAGAACAGACTACATTAAATCCCAGTGGCGACGAAACAACGCCTGTCGAACTGATGGAGAGCTTCCAGGGCCGGAGCTTGAAATCCATTGTCGTATTCACCCTGATCATTCACGCGCTGATCCTTATTGGAACTAGTGTTCCTTTTCTTATCGAAAAAGTGGCAGGGAAAGATAACTCCGAGTTGAGTGAGGACGAACGCATAGAATTAGCGGTTAAAAAGGCAACCAGTTCTTTGCGTGATATCGCTGACGAGCATGGCTTGAATGTGCAGGATATTAGTAATCAGTTCGCCAGCGGAGCCAAAAAACCGAAAGCGCCAGCCAAGGACTCTGCAAAGAAACCCACCCCACCGGCTGATCCTGAAAAGCCAAAGTCAACGATCGAAAAAGAACTCGATGTGAAGGCAGATGGGCCAGAAATTCCCAAAGTGGAAGACGATGACGACTTGTTCAAGTAAGCGATCAATCTCCGCACTCTAACACGCACTACGATATCCTGATATTTTTAGAATGAGTTCGTCCAATCAGTCACAACCATCAACTCTGCCACATGAGTGGGTTGATGAGATCCCGACACGCCCATCGCCATTTAAGGCGATCGTGGCCAGTGTTGCGACGATGATGCTGCTGGGTCTTGGTTTGGCGTTCTGGAATTGGGGTCCACCTGCATTGGAGGCATTTCTTGATGATAATGTTGCGATCGCGATTCACTTTGAATCCGATCAGCTATTACAGGGGCTGGGCATCTGCTTCAAGGCATTCGGATTGGTTGGTGTGCTGTGCGCCGCTGCGGGCTTGCTTAGTTTGTTGCGAAATGCTGCAACGTATCACATTCTGCGAACCTCGTTAATTGCTGTCTACCTTGGGGTGGGGGCGTATGTGAGTGTCGTTTGGATCGGACTTTTTGATATCCTTGGCGCAGAAATCGAAATTTATGGTGCCAAACAAGACCGCGCAACCATCCTGCTGTTCTGGTGGAGCCTGTGCTGGCCGGCACTCGCTGTTGCGCTTTATGCAGGTTGGCTCCGTATCATGCTCCGTAGCCGATCAGTCTACTCGGCATTCACTAGCAACACCGGTGATGCAATGCGTGGCGACATCGTGTTAGAAGATCTCCGGACGCACGGTCGTGACCCACGCCACCGCCGTAGCCTCTATGGAAGTTTCACCACACACGTCATGATCCTGATCGTGATCCCATGGTTGCTTAGTTTATTTACCGGTGATGTCGAACCCTACAAGGTGCCCAAAGGTAAAGGCAACCCGGTAGTCGCCATGGTAAAGATGGTCAAACCGAAGAAGAAAAAGAAAAAGACACTCACCCTGCGTCCGAATTCCGACATCATCACTGCGATCCCTGACCTCGATGAAACCGAGGTGGATAAGCAGATGGAGAAACAAACGCAAAATACCTACGTGGCTGGTGCGATTGCTAACCCAGGAAAAATCGGCAAAGGCGGCGGTCCCGAAGGCGGCTGGCCAGCTGGTATGGATGACTATAAAATCCGCTTTATCCGACTGGAACACAGCGGCAAAGGTTGGGACGACGGCATGAACGAAACTGGCGCCGACATCAATTTTCTGCGTGAGTTTTCCAGAATCACTGGGCTTAAAAAAATTGCCCGCAAGGGTGAGAGCCACTCGATTGCCCTGCTCAAGAAATACCCGAAGGATGGATTCCCTCCCTTTGTTTACCTGACAGGCAACGATAACATGGGGCGCATTAGCTCAGCAGATATCAAAATCCTCCGCGAGTACTGTCTCGGTGGTGGCATGCTGATTGCGGATGCCGGAAGTGCCCGATTCCATAACAGCTTTATCCACTTCATCCGCCAAGTATTTCCAGGTAAGCCGCTGGTGGATATTGCAGATGACGATATGCTATATCAAGCGCCTACGCGTTTTCCCGATGGAGCCCCGGCATTCTGGCACCACGGTGGTCGACGCGCGCTGGGGATCAAGCATGACGGCCGCTGGGTAGCGTTCTATCATCCAGGTGACATGAATGACGCTTGGAAATCCTCGGGATACACCGATGTGTCACCAGAGATGCGCGATGCCGCGATGAGCCTGGGAGTGAACCTGATCAATTACGCATTCAATAACTGGGACGACGCCGTCACCAAGGCAAAAAAATGAACTGGAACCCTGAAATTTTTAATGTAGTCGGATATCTTAGCGTGATTTGCTGGGTAGTAGCCGTCGTGCTCTGTCTGATCTATTGGAAGATGCCATCACGAGCTCTGTGCCTGATTGTCCTTGCTCTATCAATCATCGGTTTTTTTGGTGCCCGAAGTAACTCCAATAACTACGTTAACCTGATTCAGCTCGACCGTAGTGAGGAAATTGCCAAGCAAGAGGCGCTAGAGCAAGCACGGCAGAAGGCGCTGCTCGATAGCCGTGGTGACGAAGTCGCCCAAGTACGTTTTGCCGAGGATGGGGCGGGGGACTACCTCGATCGTGCTGGCATGGACGATACAGATCTGAAGTATTTTGAAAGCCAGGGCATAGACACACCTGGATGGAAAAAGAAAAAGAAACAACGCTCAGGTGCCGGGGACGACGACGGTAGTATTGAGTCATCCATCGGTGGTGAGGATGTGATCGAAGGCGTGGAGGATGAAACTTTTGTTGAGAACGAGGAAAGCCAACCCGTGGTGATGATGGAGGAAGATATGGTGTTGGCAAATCGACTCGATCTCCTAAACCTCAAGGTCACACTTGCTACATTGATCACGGGCATTCTCATCGTGTTGTTTGATTATCTGCGCAGGGGAAATATTTATGGTGAATCATCATTCCCATTGCCCCTGCCTAGTTCTTGGTTCAACGCAGTCACTCCGATGCCACCAATTCTGATTGTTGTAAAACATGGTGAAGGATCGCTTGAAAAGGAGCTCGCCCGATTAGTGAAACGTGGCGACTCGTTTGTTCTCCTAACAGAAAATTTGTCACGCACGAACAAACTTCCGGCATCAATGCCAAAGTTCCCATTGATCGGGCAACATGAACACCTCATCACGGTGACCGATGAGATTGAGGATGAATTCGTTTTTGAATCCGTCTGGTACGGTCGAAGCTCGTTTGTGGTCGATTCCGAAAGCCGCTCGCAGCAGGTGTTGGAAAGCTTCCTCAAGGAGTTGGAGATACGTAAGGACGCGCGTGCCAAAGTCGCTCAAACAGCCCACATCGTTTGGGACGTGCGATCGCAGATGCCTGAACATTCCAAGCAAGAACTCGAAAAACTAGCCCGTAGCACCGGATTCTCAATTCTCCTCATCGGAGGAAAGCCAAGTCGCTCAAATAGCCAAACCAACTCACAAGCAGAACCACTCACGTCATGAACTATTTCTTTTCCAAATCTTTCGTCGCTCTACTGATGGTCGCCACGATGGGCGGATCCGCTTTTGCCGACGAACGCACGCTGACACCCGAGCAGATGCAGGCGATCGCTAGCGAAGGCGCACCTGATGGCGCACAGAACCAACGCCCCAAAAAACTGATCGACCTGACCAAGGGGGAGATTCCACCCGAGACATCGGACAAGCCGTGGACACTTGGGCCTACTGGGATTGTTGGAATGTGGACTGGCAGATTTACTGGCGATCAGTTTCAGGTGTTGACCACCGTCAAAGGCTCACCTGCTGATGGCAAATTTCAGCCCGGTGACGTTCTCATCGGCATGAACGGGAAGAAGTTTCAAGCCGGTGGTCACCTCGGTGTGCTGATTGGTAACGGGGTCATTGAAGCAGAACGCGAGAAGAATGGAGGCAAGATCAGTTTCCTGGTTTGGCGCGATAAAAACTACGTCAAACGCTTCGGTAAAAAGAACATTGCCGGCGTGGATATCGATAAACTTTTTGATAAGGCACGCGATGATAATTCGCTCTACGAGTGGAAAGAGGAAGAAGTTCGCACCAAAGAAGCGCAAGGCTTCGGTGAGTTTCCCGTCATCCCGAGCAACCTTGAAATCACCCTGACTCTGCGCACTTTCCCAGACTACAGCGACACCGCCCCTTACGATTGCCCGAAGACCGTGCAGATCCTCGAAGAGGCGTGGAAGGTGTTGGAGAAAAGGTTTGTACACGACCCCAGGAAGCCACGCAGTGGTCGCGGAGGCATGTTAGAGGCCATTGCCCTAGTCGCATCCGGCAAGCCTGAGCACCGCAAGATTGTACACGACTGGGTGCGTGGTCCACATGCCAAGCAATGGCATCCGCCGACGGTGCCCGCAGGCGAGATGTTTGAGCCGGGTTCCAAGGCCTACAAGGGTATGCAGAGCTGGCACCATGGATACACTGGTTTGAACTGCGCGCTCTACTACGAAGCGACAGGAGATGAGTTCGTGCTACCCGCTCTGCGGAAGTATGCCATTGATACGGCCTTGGGCCAGAGTGGTGGCGGTTCGTGGGGACACACCTTCGCCTTTCCGTCTTTTAACGGCGGTGAGTTCCACCGCATGAATCCCGGATATGGTGCGCTCAATGCTGCCGGTAATCGTTGTTTTTTCCTCATCGCTCTGGCCCAGAAACTCGGTGTCAAGCACCCCGAGATCGACCAAGCGGTCAAGCGCGCCCACAAATTCTTCGGCTCCTTCGTCGATCAGGGTGCTATTCCCTATGGCGACTTTGGTGCCGCCGCAACCGACGACAGTAATGGGAAAAACACTGGCATCGCCTTCGCCATGAAGCTGCTCGGCGACAAGTACGGTGCCAAGTATTTCGGGATGATGTCGAGCCACTGTGCCTTTACACGCCGTGGAGGACACGCCGCTGATTATCATGGAAACTGGTCGTCCTGGGCAGCCACCATGTGCGGACCGAAGGTGCGTATCTATAACGAACGTAACTTCCGCTGGCGCCGCACACTCTGCCGCATGTTCGACGGCAGCTTCGTCTATCACTCGCCAACTTGGGAATACAAAACTCTGCGCGACCCTACAGCGACCGAGATCCTGCACCAGGCGGTTTACCTCAAGCAAACACTGATCACCGGTAAGGATCCCGACGAGGATCTCTACCCGACTGAACGGGAAATGAAGCAGCTGCTTACCAGCGCGCGGGAGCAGTTCAGCGACCCATGGCTCATGGAAATCGATGGCACCCCGTGGGAGAAGCGCAGCACCAAGGAAATCATCGACATGCTCGATATTTTCAAGCCCAAGGTGCGCGGCATTTTTGCTCGGGAGCTGGCAAAACGCTACAAAGCAGGGGAAAAAGAAATCGTGCCCAGCGTCATCGCTTTGCTGACGAGTAAGGAGCCACGTTTCCGCGACGGTGCCCTGCGCACCCTCGGTGCCTGTGGCAGCGATATCGTGCTGCAGAACCTGTCCAAGCTCACACCGCTGCTCAGCGACTCGAAGGACTTCGTGCAGATCACCGCAGTGAAGGTTATTTCGAAGGCGACCGATGCCAAGGATACCCAGCTCGCCATGCTGAATGCCACTCTTGAGGAGCCACAGACGCTCTCACCTAACGGAGTGCGCAATGTGACCCAGTATGCTCTTTTCGGTAAGAACAACGTGCTTTCGAATACACCGTTCGAATCTGACTTCGATGAAATGATCGTGCGCGAGGCGCTTGAGAAGCTCATCACCCTCGACCCCGCTTTTAAGTCCTTCACAGGCTCACGTCTCAAGTCCTGGGGTAAGGACACCATCGTCAAGATGGCCGGGCCGCTGACTTTCGCTGCAGAGGAGGAGCAAATTGTCGACCAGATGTTTGCCAACCGCTGCGAGCCGTCACAGTTTTTGTTAGCTAAATTTGGCTACCGCGAGGGTGTTCATAGCACTGCCCACAGGCTGCTCAAAAAAGCCGCGATCCCACGCCATATCCGACCGCACGTCGGTTTCAAACGCAACCTGATCGATCCCGATGCCGTGGAGAAACAACCCGGTGCGTTTCACGATTTCATTGAACCGCTTGGTGTGGCCCTTACCGACGATCCACTGCAGACGGTGATGAAGCTAGAGGGGGACAAGAAGACCTTCATTGATATGATCAAGTATTACGACATGATCGCTGCGTCGAAAAAGTCAGCGACGCTGCCGAGTATCTCCTCGGACGTGCAGGAAATGTTCCAAGCAAAACTTGATGCGCTCGACGGAACAGGTGCCAGGATGAAGCTGTGCAGGTCCGAGCTGAATGACCCGACACGGAAAAACTATTTCCGCATGATGGCGGCGATGACATCTCTCAATGAAACACTTGGTGAAGATGCATTGGAAGACCTGGTGCCCTACCTTGGACACGGCTACTGGCGACTTCGCGAGCACAGTCAGAAGATCGCCGTGGAACTTGTCAGCGTGGGTGCGGATGAACCGCTAGCCGCGATATTCTCACAAACCAGCAATCCGGCGACCGCCGCCGGTATCCTCGAGGTGCTTGCCAAGGCAAAATCAGCGACCGGTCTGCTACTCGCCAAAAAAGCGATGAAGCACGACGAGCCGCTGATTCGACAGGCAGCCGTAAAAACGCATTTCGCCCTCGGTGGCGACAAGGTGCTGCCGGAAATTCTTGCCCACCTGAAGCAATCGACCACCCAGGAAGACCTGCGCGGATGTGAGCAGGCACTGCTTTCCCACCGCGATGATGCCGCCCACATGACCGCCGTGCGCAAAGGGGTCGCGCGAATGCTTTCAGGAGCCTCCGATATCGTGCGTCCATCCCTGTATTACCTGCTTGCACAGATTGGTGATACCGAAAGCATTGCCGCGCTGGAAAAGGCCGCAGGAACCGACAGCGTGGCTGAGCTTGAGTCGATCATCTTTGCCCTGTCCTACTCACGTGGTCGTGCCGCCGACGCCCTGATGCTCAAGCTTGCAAAATTAGATAAACAAACCGCACGAGTTGTGGCCAAAGAATCCGTGCGCCGCATGGTGCTCGGGCCAAAAGGGTTTGGCGACATCACCAATGCCCAGCGACTCGACTTCGCTGAGCCGATGCTCAAACTCAACCTCGACTTACGCCTGATCGCGTTCCTTGCCAACGTGCACGAAGCACGCGCACTGCGGGCGCTGATGTATTGCCTGGAAAAAGGAGTCAAGCAAGCCGCCGAAAGTCTCGTTGCCAATGCCGAAGGCATGGGAAAACTTTCAGCCAAGGATTCCAAGATCGCCGCCAAGGCCATCCGTGATGTCATCGAATACATGGAGGTGACCCATCTGCGCGGTGGCCCGACCGCCCACATGAAAGTGCAGGACAATTACTACGGCTGGAAAGCACTTCAGGCGCGCGCTGGTAAAGTTCTACTCAAGATTCACAAACCCGAGGAAGCTCCGATACCCGAGTTTGATCCGCTTGATTTAGATCCGTGATAAATTTCAAGATCGTTTGATAACCGCGCTGCACCTCAATTCTCTATTGCAGGCAATCCGGAGTGAGTCCGAGAAGTTGGAGCTGGCCCAATTGTGCCTCCTTCAACAAATTCTGCTTTCGAGAAGCCTTTGTGTAAATCCTTTCTACCTTCTGCAACAGCATCAACCCACTGCACGATCCGACGGGTGATGGGGCGGCTGTCCCAGCTGATGTGTGCGACCGATGGCTTGCACCACGCGAATGACGGGTCGGGATCAGTGCAGATCAATGAAAAATCCTCAGGGATTCTTAAGCCTGATCGAATTGCAAATTGTAGTATTGCGGGGATGAATACAGATTCATCCGTAATAAGTGCTGTTGGAGGTGTAAAACGAAACAGCGATTCCAGGCACTCATGGAAGCTATGAGTGTCTTCCTCCCAATTGGGAAGATTGTAGGGGCCTGTATTGATACCCATTTTCTCTAATTCCGTTAGAAATTCGCGCTCAAATAGCCCAGGTCTGGGAGACCTACGCATGGGACGGCAGATGTTTACGATACGGTCATGACCGAGATCTACCAGTTTCCGTAGTAGGTAACGAAGGGGTTTTAACTTGTCTGGACTAATGCTTGGAATTGGAATTTGATTATTACGTCCTGCTAGTGCAAAGCATGGTGTTTCTTGTTCCGAGAGCCAGGTCAGCACATTCTTGTCTGCTGAACAAACTACCCATGCATCAGCTTGTGTTTCTCCGACTAAACGTTCAATTCGTTCCACCTTATCGCCGAGTTCACTCAGTGCTTTCGAGGCGATTGTCGGTGTGTGACGTTTTTGCTCCAGTGCATGTATGAGTTCTAGAATGCAGGGGTTATTACGATCTGTAGCTTCACTCAACAGTAAACTCACACGCATCCCTGTGATATTAGGAACGGCAAGATCGGGGTTGATACACCTGCCGCGCCTGCGACCTTGATTAATGAGCGAACCTTCTTTTTCAAGCTGCTTCAAAGCAGTTTCTATCGTATTGACTCCTACACCTAGTTCTTTTGCAAGCTTGTGACCGCCCGGCATCATGCCTGTCCATTTCCTGTTTATGAGACTATTGCGCAAATAGTCTGCAACCTGCTCAGAGGACGATAATAGCCGCAAGTAACTCATAACAGCACCAATCTGCCTTATTGTAGAGCTAGTTGCAAGC
>DPWT01000167.1 GCA_003527555.1 Verrucomicrobiales bacterium
CGGCTTTGTATGATAAAATGACAACATCCTCTTGTGTTTGATCATTGAACATTAGCCTTGCATTCGCATTCGCCGCGGTAAGCGACTCGAAGGGCATAACGAATACAACAACTAGAAGTGATAATATAAAATAGTTTTTCATGATGATATTTTAGGTTGGATTGGGTGTAATATGCTTAAAATTAATCGTTTCGTCGACCGCGACGACGATTCTCTTCACGCTCTTCCTTTACTTGCTCCATGTTCTTAACCGGTCCGGAGCGCTCATATTTTTTCACCAGAGCATTGACATCATCCAAAGCATTTTTTTCAGCTTCGGTAATCTCCTTGCTGTTCTCGCGAATCTTTTTTGTGGATGCAATAAATGCGTATCCGATCTTCTGATAAGCTTGCTGGCGATCACTCATCGTGAGCGTTTTTTCACCTACTACAGCTCCCTCATTTAAGTTGCGATCCCAAAGAATCTCCATCACTCTCTTCGTCGCAGGTGCTGAAATGCGTATGTAACCCATGTAGCGGGCATAAACCATGCTGTAAAACACAAGCGCGTCATTGGACTTATTGCGTTTATCAAATGACTTTGCGAATAGGTAACTCACAAGAGCCGCCTTCTTTCTGTGTTTCGCGTCTAGATAAGCTCGGGCGTGCTTTTCTACACTCTGCCAGTCCTCGATCTTGTCACTTATTTCTACCATACGGAACATGGCATTCGCTTGTGTACCCACATCGTCTTTTGCACGCTTAACTACCTCATCAAGCATTCTGACGGCATCCTTATTGTCAGCTTTGGAGTCGGAGCGACCCTTGACATCAGCAACGCCAAGCATTGCTTTGAACTCCAACCCGGTTTTGTCACTGCGAGTCAGCAGCTCCTCATAATACGGCAGGGCCTGCTTGGGAGCTGAAGTCTTTTCTCTCAAGTAGTCAGCCACCCGAATTAAGACAAAGTTGGTCAAATCCTTTGGCTGGAATTCGGTTTTCAGATCACTAAACAGTGCCTTAATATCAGCATTATAGCGCATTACAGCATCAGCTTTTTTCTCCTTCTCAGCTTTCTTGATTTGGTCTTCGTATACACCAATGATAGCAATTCGTAAAAGCGCCAATGTACGCTTATTGGAGAGATCAATACCCGGGAAATTGTAATACAGCTTCTTGAGCATCACAGGCGTGTTACCCTTGGTCTCTAAAAATGCATCCGAGTAAGCATTGACCACCTCCTCCAGAAAGAACTGGCGTTTTTTACCCGCTAACTCTGTGATCATTGCCTGCAGGTTATCTAACCCCTCCTGCTCTCGATCGACAGCTCGCATTGCAGGCATCGCATAAACTACCACTTGTGGTTTATATGGAGAATCGGCATACTCTTTCAGAAACTTATCATAGTAAGGCACTGCATCTTTGATTCGTGGGTTAGGCGCTTTCTTCTTACCCTGTGTCTCTGCCCCAAGCATACCAATGAGATAACTAAGGGCCTCTCCTGCAACAACTCTGTTTTCTCCTCTCTCGGCGGTATTCAAAGCCAAGATATAATATTTCTCAGCGTCGTCATATTCCGCACGACTCTCAAAAATGTTTCCTTTCATGTTGTATGTCATGTCAATGACTGCACTCGAAGAAAATTCATTTTCAATACGATTCAAAATTACCAGCGCAGGGTCATACTCACTCTCTGCAAAGTGGCAATTGGCACGATCATAAAGTGCATTCGGCATGTAGATGTTTGTTCCTGGTTCAGGATACTTACCCAGAAATACATCCAGCAACTTAGCTGCCCTTTCCCAGTATTGCTGTCGAGTCAGGTTAGAGCTCTGAAAATACTCAGAGTGCATGATCAGTTTACTCTCGGGATACTCTTTGACATGCTGATCGAGGAAGGGTTGCGCCTCATCGAAATTGCCCAGATAAAAATGGCTTCCACCAAGAACAAACAGGCAAATATCATGTTGCTCGGATGGCTTGGCAACCTTCTCAATAAGCACCTCAGCAACTTCGAGACTTTTAGAATACTCACCCCCAAAAAACAGACTAGATAACATCAGTCGGCGAACACTGTCCACCTTATCACTCTCAGGGAAGTCCTTGAGAAAAATGCTTCCATAATGCTCAGTCGTTAAGATTTCGCCGATGAGAGATGAAACACGCACAAGACTGAAAAGGTGAGACTCACGCTTTTTACTCTTATTATAGTATAACTCCAATTGCTCCATTGCCCCAAAAACACCACGCTGGTTACCTGCTTGATCATGCAAATAGGCCATTGCGCTAATCGCTTTAACATCATCAGGGTCTCCACTGCGGAGTTTTGCTTTCATTTTAGTGAGGCCCGATTCAAGTCGAGATGCCTCGATAATTTTAACACCATCAACGATCCCCTTACGACCAGATAGCTGATTGAGCCGAACTTGTATGTCATCAATAACTTCCTGAGTATTTGGAATCATTGCATAGAGATTGAATGCCGCTTTATACATGTCGGATTCGAGAGCATTACCTGCAAGCTTGAGGAAAACAGGGGTGTATTCGTATCGTTGATATGGTGGCATCGAGATATCGGAACGATTTTTATTAAGAAAATCCACCATAGCGGCCTCATTGTTTTCCTTGATCACTGATTGTGATAAAGCCAGGAAAGCCGCAAATATACCTGTATCCGAAGTCCTCATCTTATCCTTATTCTTCAAAGCCGTCTCAAAGTTACGAATGCCTTCAGGTATTTTAGCTTTTTCCATGAGGAAATTACAAATGGCTAAATTGATGTAATAACCTCCGGGTGAAGGAAGAATTTTGTCGCGTGGCTCGCGTTCAGCCATGAATTTCTTGTAAAGATCGATCGCCTTTTTATATTCACCCAGTCCCATATTTGCCTCTGCCCAGCGCTGTAGGCATGCCTTGTGTGCAGTATTGGTTGACTTTGCCATTCCCGGAGCTCCATTAGGATATTTCTTATAGCACTCTTCGAACGATTTTGCAGCTTCCCCAAACCATTTATCGCTATCCTCACCGGCATTGTTACGTTTTGCCTGGTTGGCAAGCTTGAGTTCACTAAGCCCCTTACGATACCATATAGTACCAAACTTTGCCCCATACAACATGGGTGCGCGTCCACTGTAATTAGTTGTAATACGCTCAAGAATCGCCTGACTCTTGTCGTATTTGCGCTGCTTCCATGCCAAGTTTGCTGCACTCATTTGATCATTCAAATTTTGTGCCTCAGCTTCTCCAATCAGAGACAGCGTGAGCAGTGAAATCAAGCAGGTGGAAAATATACAAGACAGGCGGGATGATTTCATATTCATAGATTGTGTAGGTTTATGTGAGGTAAAAGTTTCTTAATGGGTGATTTCGAGGTTTTGTAACGTGCTATTATAGCTCTTAATTTTATAAATCCATGATTAGCAATGGATTGATTTCAAGTTGGCAAATAATTCACCATCGGGAAGTGCCAAATCCCCAGCATAGAGTGATACACGCTCTGAATTGCATTGATGGTAGCTTAGAATTGTATTCATTGGGTAGTCAATATTTGTCTGCTGTTCAAAAAGATAACGTCTTAACAGCAATCATCATTAGACTAAATTGAGATACCATTCTCATCAACAACGCTACATCAGTAATTTACCAACCACGAATAATTTAAAGATTATCTACCAAATCAGTAAATGTGACTTTTGAGATGTTCGCTGAGGCCAGACAATTTAGCACATCAATAATTCGTTGTTGCTGAGACTCACCATCAGCCCATATCTGAACGATAGGTTGTTGCCCCCCTGCTTCTGCAGCAGCAGCCAAGCTGTCAAGGCGGCTGCGTAGTTCAACTAAGGTTCTGTTATTAGTCTCAGACTCAACAATTTGAGACTCAGGACCTGCATTGACGAAAATTTGCCCACTCTTCTCGATCTTAATGAACATTGGCTCCAGAACTGGAGGTGTCTCACTGGGTGCCGCCGCGGGCAGAGCCATCCGCAAATCCTGCTCACGCGGCTGGATAGTCGTAGTTACGAGAAAGTAAATTAGGAGTAGAAAACAAACGTCAATCAGCGATGAAATATCGAGACCTGGTTCATCATCTTCAAGATTATCGGATACTTTTTTACGTGCCATGAAATATATTAGTTAAATGAATGAATGATTATTTTTTCTTCTCGAATCCGTAGACAGAGAACACAACGTTGTCCACACCGGCAGCTGCAGATGCACGAATTACTGTGCGCACATACTTGAATGATACACCTTTATCACCACGAACATGGATAACGGGCACCAATCCCTTGGACTCCTCCTCATCCTTCTTTTTCTTTACGTAGTCAGTGATTGCTTCAGCATCAGCAAACTCTGTAGAGCTTATTTCTGCGCGATATGTTCCATCCTTGCGAATGTTAATGACGATACGGCCTTTACCGTCAGTAGCCTTCTTTGAGGAACGAGCTACCGGAGGTTCGACTTTGGGGTCTTGCTTAACCACAATCACAGTGGATGCAACGATGAAGAAAATAAGTAACAGAAAGACCATGTCGATCATCGGCGACATGTCGACTTTAAGCTCGTCATCGCTTCCTGCTGCAGCGCGCCGCAATTTGTTAGATGCCATAGTATTTTAATAAGTTAGGTTGTTGCCTTGTTTGTGATAGAAGAATAGGCTGGCCTGTTTGAACGACCATCACTTTTTCTACTTGTAACCACCTGGCAAGAGGTTGTCACCAACCTCTTATCAGGAAATATTAATCACTAGTCAGGTTAAACGGCTATGCCCTCAGGAATCTTAGCAAGATGTGCATCACCATTGACTGTCTGGATCGAAGCATTAAGAAGCTCCTCCGCAGCGTGGTGGCAATCAGCCACTAAGTTATTTAGTTTGTTCTTAAAGAAGAAATAAGCAGCCAGTGATGGGATTGCAGTGACCAAACCCCACAACGTTGTCAGTAGTGCCACAGAAATATCTCCAGCCAACATCGAAGGATCAGCAGATCCGTCACCACTGGCGAGAGTCCCGAATGCACCGACCATACCAAGCACAGTCCCGAACAGTCCGAGCATCGGTGCTGCCTGAGCAATCAAAGAAATGTAGTTGATGAGAGTCATGCTTTTACGGTTCTCGTTGATCGTGTAATCCGCAATCGCATCTTCGACGTAGTCACGACCAAGGTCTTCAGGCTTGCGCGCATCGACGTTAGGCAAAGCATAGGCCATCATTCTGCCAAGATAACTTGGGTGTGATGCCCCGAGCTCGATCGCCGAACGAATACGACAATTAATCATATGTTCCATCAGACCGGCCTTGAGGTCATCAGGACCAAACTTCTGCTTGGTCAAGTTCATGAAGTTAAAAACGCAGAGCGCAACGAGCGCTAGTATCAAGAGTCCGATTAGTATCATTGGCCATCCCCCGGCTGTGACGTAACGCTCTAAGACATTCTTGTCATCCTCGGCATAAAGAGATGGGGTAGTGATGAGCGCTGTGGCAAATACGGTGGTCACAGTCTTCAAAGAACGGATTGATGTGATGTTCATTATTGTTGTTTGTAGGTTGGTTAGTTGGTGTTTTAACTTGTGGTGAATTCGTTAATGATAAACGCACCAACAAGCTGGGACGATTCTGCGAATGATCTTCTTAGAGTAAAGGAGTAAATTACGAAAATCCTGATATAATTCTCGTAAGTCCCGCCTTGACGCATCCGCAACATCACACTAGGCGTTCCTTTCCGCATTGCACCAATAAGTAGAATGCAATGGGCTCATAGTACAATGGATAGTATGATGGCCTCCGAAGCCATAGATCCAGGTTCGACTCCTGGTGAGCCTACCACTGCTGGTTACTGTATCTGAGAGTGTGTCCCTTTTTACCGCAGTGACACCAAACCCAATACCAAATATTGGTTTTGTATTAGCATCGTGATCATTAGATACAGACGTATCATAACGCTATTACACAACCTAACCGTTATCAGCCACTCTTTTCTGCTGATAAGCCGCATCAAAAACAGCCCAGCACGCAATAAAACCGGAAGCAAAATCTTGAGGGCGCATGCCTATCCATCTTCTAACCTCATCCAAACCAAACCACTCTCCAGCTTCAATTTCACTGCAAGGAAATCGAACTGCACCGTCATGGCGTGCTGTGAAGAGCCGCACGTGCTCCCATCCAGTTTTTTCACAAGCGGCTATGCTACCAATTTCCTGAACATCTGCACCCACAATACCGAGCTCTTCTTGCAACTCCCTGACAGCGGTCTCCTCATACCCTTCACCTGCATTGAGATGCCCAGCCGCACTAGAATCCCAAACCCCTGGATGCACATCTTTAAGTCGTGACCTCTTTTGCAGAAACAGCTCATGACGTTTGTTGAAAACAAACATATGCACCGCCCGGTGCAGAAGACCTTCGCGATGCGCTTCATCGCGTGTTGCCTGACGCTGCACATCATCATTTTCATCAACAATATCGAAAATCTCGTCTCCCCTCTGCGGGTTGTTTTTTAGCGGATGGTCATCATAAGACCTTACCAAGTCCACCCATTGCTCCAATGTAAGCTCTTCTGCCCGGGATGTCTCTGACACCCCAACAGAAACCACCACATCTTCCCATTTTGCCGTGTCCGGCATTTGTTTGCGCATCTGTTTGCGGCGCTGAGAAAAACCACGTCTGACAAGCTCATCAAACAAACGGGCGTCATAGACTGGCAAATCAGCAGGACGTGGCTCACAAATCATTACTGTAGAGTCAATCAGTGGTCGGGGAAAGAATGCCTGTGGCGGTATCGTCTTAACTGGTTTACTTACCCACTCGCTCTGCATACGTAGTGATAATACCCCGTAGCTCTTTGTGCGCGGCTCCGCAATGATCCTATCAATAAATTCTTTTTGCAGCATCAGCACAGCACGGCAAACAGGCGACGGACGACTCATGAAATTACGCATAATAGCGCCACCTGCTGAGTATGGCAGATTACCTAACAATTTGACCGGTTGATATTTGAATAGCTGTCTAACGTCGAAGCGCGCACCATCGTGATGATACACTTCAACGTGACTCATAGAATCATATTTGATTTTCAACCCCTCCGCTAGGCGAGCATCAAACTCAATGAGAATCACATGATCGGCAATTCCTATGACATGCTCCGTGAGCGCTCCAATCCCCGGCCCAACCTCAACAACTGTGTCACCAGGTTGCACATCAAGCTGTGCTACAATCCAACGAGAGACATTTTCATCAATTAGAAAATTCTGGCCCAGTTTTTTCGAGGGTATCACACCTAATTGCGTGAGCCGCCTTCCAGTATCTGTCGGGTTCATCTATTTAAGAGCATCTAATAACAAACCAATATGCTTCATTGGACTAACCCGCTCAAAAGCATGCTCCAACGTGCCATCCACACCTATAACAAAGGTGCTGCGCTCAATGCCCATATATTTTTTGCCAAACAAAGACTTCTGCACCCACGCACCATAAGCATCAGATATCTGATGATTCGTATCAACTAACAACGGATAGGGTAACTTACGTTTAGTTATAAACTTTTTGTGGCTCGCTTCATCGTCACCACTTACTCCATAGATAACAGCTTTATCCTTGAGTGTATTCCACTGATCTCTGATGGCGCAAGCCTGCATCGTACACCCCGGCGTATTATCTTTAGGGTAAAAAACTAATATCACACGCTTGCCCCGCAACTCACTTAAACTCACAGGCACCGTGCCACCACCGTTCGGGCATACGGCTTGAGTTGAAAAATCTGGAGCTGGCTCACCGACGACAAGTTTCATGATATACACCTACACGGCTAAGTATGAATTGCAATCACACACATTAAAAACTTCTAATATCGAACATATCAGCTCAATATGCTTTCGTGACTCTCGCTTCCAAGATCACCCTGATGCGGATCCTCATGGCTCCCATATTTGCGGTACTGGCAGTATATTATGGTGAAAGCGTTAAAAGCGGCGAACCTAACGAGGCTATTCGTTGGTGGGCAGTCGGTGTGTTCATTTTTGCAGCAATCAGTGATGGGATCGATGGCTATATAGCTCGCCACTGCGATCAGCACAGCAAGTTTGGTGCATTCATGGATCCATTTGCAGACAAAACACTACTGCTCACAGGCATCGTATTTCTTACCTTCGTTCCATGGGGTGAAGGTTGGCAGATCCCAATCTGGTTTACCGCACTGATGATCACTCGCGATATCATTATTATTGCGGGTATCTGGATTCTGCACTATCTGAACCACCAAGTGCCAATCAAACCTCACTGGACGGGCAAGGTCTGCACCGTCACCCAGATGATCCTTCTCGGATGGGTCATGCTGAAATTCATCCCTCTCGATCCACTTTACCCCACCATCGCCGCCACCATCTTCACTGCATGGTCCGGCATCGAATACTTCCGCCAGGGGTTGCTCCAACTACACGATCACCACCACCAGGCGGAAAACTCCAAGTCATAAATTTTAACAACTCATCTTCATGCCAACCGTCGCCATCGTAGGACGCCCAAACGTGGGTAAGTCAGCTCTTTTCAACCGCCTTGCTGGTCGGCGTATAGCCATCGTGCACGATCAACCGGGCGTCACCCGCGATCGCATTTCAGCGCCATGTCATATCACAAAAACTCCCTGCACCCTAATCGATACAGGGGGTATCGGCGCCACATTAAATGATGGCTTTAGCTCCGCAGTCACGACCGAGGCTGATATCGCCATGCAAACTGCGGACCTCATCCTATTCATCGTTGACGCCAAAGATGGCATCACCGCTATTGATGAAGCACTCGCACAAAAACTCAGAAAATCGAAGGCACCCGTGCAACTGGTCATCAACAAAGCTGACAACGAAAAACAAACCCACTTAACAGGCGACTTCGCAACGCTCGGCTACGGTGCAGGCATCACGACATCAGCAGAGCTCGGAAAAAATCTTGAGCAGCTGGCAGACGCTATCGATGAAGTCGTGTCTCCCCTACACCGCGATATTGAACTAGCCGAAAAGGAGGTTAAAAAAGATGGCCTGAAAATCGCTATCGTTGGACGACCCAATGCGGGTAAGTCATCGCTGATCAATGCCATCCTCAAAGACGACCGAACCATTGTATCCGATGTTGCAGGCACCACCCGTGATGCCGTCGATGTTCCTTACGAATTTCTGGGTGAGCGACACACACTAATCGACACAGCCGGCATCCGACGTCGAACAAAAATGGATTCCTCGGTAGAAGTTTTCTCTGCAATGCGTGCTGAGCGATCTATTCGCCGAGCTGATATCTGCTTATTGGTCATCGATTGCGCAGAGGGAGTATCAGCTCAAGACCGTAAAATCGCACGTATTATCCAAGATGAGAAAAAACCTTGCCTGATTGTACTCAATAAATTTGATCTCTATCACCCAAGCGCCAACCGCAGCGTTCGCTTGGAAGAAGCCACCGAACACGTAAGCACCGAGCTGTTCTTTCTCGCTTATGCGCCTTACGTAGCAGTTTCTGCATTAAAACAGCAATCCATCGGTCTGGTTTTTCAAAAGCTCGCTGAAATCCGAAAACATGCCCAAGAACCTATTACCACAGGTAAACTCAACCGTTTTTTAGGTGCCGCTTTTGATAAAAAACCTCCCCAAGCCCGCAAGGGAACCAAACGCCTCAAGCTGCTCTACGCAACCACTGCCATCAATGATCGCTACACTGCGATCCCCGTGCCCACTTATATTCTTTTCGTTAACGATAAGCGCCTCATGCAGGAGAACTACGAACAGTACCTTACCAACAGGCTTCGCGAAGACCATCCATCACTAGGAATCCCAATCATCTTCTCGGTTCGCTCACGCAACTCCAAGGATGATAATAAGAGCAAACGCAAGTAATCTCATCACAACCTCTCGTTTAACTGCAAACTCGCTACCCAACGGAGATCACAGATCATCCAGTTACGCCAATTATCATTACCATAACAGCCTCGGCAAAAACCCCTCCGTGCCATAATTAAGTAAATTTCTCTCTCGCGGCTTTACGAGCCATACGATTCCATTTAGGAAATAGCCCATGCCACTTCTCGAAGTTTCCAACCTGACCACGCGCTTCAACACACGCAATGGTATCGTACGTGCCGTAGAAGACGTCTCTTTTTCCGTCGATAAAGGCGAAACCGTAGGGATCGTTGGTGAGTCGGGATCTGGAAAATCCGTCACCTGCTATTCACTGGTCGGACTTATCCCCCAGCCTCCCGGGAAAATTCATAGCGGCACAGCAATGTTTGACGGCATCGACCTCATCCAAGCGAGTCAAAAGCAGCTACGCAAGATACGGGGCAAACGGGTCTCAATGATCTTTCAAGATCCGATGACTTCGCTCAACCCATACTTAAAGATATCGTCGCAACTCACAGAACCGCTCGAAATCCACGAGGGCATGAAGGGACAACAAGCTCTGCATCGTGCCATCGATGCTCTAGCAGAAGTGGGTATCCCAGACCCTGAAAAACGTATTCAATCCTACCCACACGAATTCTCAGGCGGGATGCGCCAACGCGTTATGATTGCCATGGCTCTGATCACGCGGCCTGAACTTCTAATCTGCGACGAACCCACCACGGCCCTCGATGTAACGGTTCAAAAACAGGTTCTTGATCTTATCAAGGATCGCCAAAATGAACTTGGCACCGCAGTTGTTCTCATCACCCATGACCTAGCCGTGGTGCATCAGACATGTGATCATGTCAACGTAATGTATGCTGGGCGTATCGTCGAACGCGCGGCGACCAAACAACTCTTCAAGTCACCTCTCCACGCCTACACCCGTGCCCTACTCAAAAGCATTCCTGCAACGCACGATAAAGGGCAAAAACTCTACACCATCCCCGGTGTTCCACCTGACCTATCTGACCCACCAGCGGGCTGTGCATTTCATGCCAGAAACACGCTGGGAGATGCCAACAAGTGCCATGTAGACTCACCACCACAGCTAGCCGAGATTCAACCCAAACACTACGTTCAAAACTGCCCCGGCTGCTTAGCCAAACCGTAGATCATTACCTCCCCACCAGCTGATTTCGCAGATCATTCCAGAAAACTTACCAAACCTGCAACAACCAGCTAACTCAACAATTTTAACACCATGAACACCAACCAACCGCGAATCGGAATCATCATGGGAAGCCAGTCAGACTGGCCAACCCTCGAACATACCGCTCGTACACTCAGCAACTTCGATGTCGCATGGGAGTCCCGAGTTGTTAGTGCCCACCGCACCCCGAAGCTACTATACAATTATGCGGAATCAGCCGCAGAACGTGGTTTGCAGTGCATCATTGCGGGCGCAGGTGGAGCAGCTCATCTCCCGGGCATGGCTGCGGCCATTACCCATCTTCCCGTTCTTGCCGTTCCAGTAAAATCTCGCACCCTCAATGGCGTGGATTCCCTGCTATCAATCGTTCAGATGCCCGCCGGCATTCCCACCGCTACCTTCGCTATAGGTGAGGCAGGCGCAACAAATGCCGGCCTTTTCGCTGTCGCAATGCTCGCTGCAACAGGCGATAAAGAACTCGCCGAAAAGCTAGCCGATTTCCGCAACGACCAACGAAGTAAAATAGAAGCAGGAAGCCTCCCTCAAATGGACGACCTTCAAGCTGACTGACTATGAATCATCAATCAGAAACTTGCATTGGTGTTCTCGGTGGCGGACAGCTTGGCCGGATGCTAGCACTCGAAGCCCGCCGTATGGGTTTGCGCGTTTTGCAGTGGACAGGTGGAGACGCATCAGGTGCTGCACGGCTTGCCGATCAAGCACTAACAGAATCATTTGATTGTGATAAGACGCTAGAAAATTTCATCACTCAATCCGATGTCGTTACGGTTGAATTTGAAAACATCCCAAAAGAACTACTCCAAAAAGTCAGCGGGCGTCTTCCACTCATGCCAAGCGTGCGGCCAGTATCCATCTGCCAGAACCGCGAACTAGAAAAAAACTTCCTTGCTGAAAATGGAATACCTACCGCGCAATTCCGAATCGTCGATGATGCAGAGAGCTTAAAAGGTGCACTAAGTGAGATCAACGGTGACGTAATCCTAAAAACAGTCGAATCTGGCTACGACGGCAAAGGGCAAATGCTTGTGCCCGACAATGACGATCGCTTATCTGCCGAGGAAATCTGGAACACCTTCGGTGACACGCGTGCCATTGTAGAAGAAAGAATCAATCTTTCGGCTGAACTTTCCGTGATGGTCGTGCGCACACAGACAGGTGAAATCACCACTTATGACCCAGCTGAAAATCAGCACAAAAATCATATTTTAGATGTATCTATCGTGCCTGCCAGAATGCCAGAATCTCTCCTCAAAGAGGCACAGGATATTGCCAGCATAGTCGCCGAATCACTGGATTACGTCGGCATCATGGGTGTGGAGTTTTTCCTCAATGAAACTGGCGATCTGCTCGTCAACGAAATGGCACCACGCCCACACAACTCAGGACACCACACACTAGATGCTTGTGAAAGCTCACAATTCGAGCAACAAGCACGGGTGATTTGCGGCTTACCCCTCGGCAGCACAAACTTATTAAGACCAGCCGTCATGGTTAATTTATTAGGCGATTTATGGGTGGATGCTACAACACCACCTGATTGGTCGCCCGTCCTAACAACTCCGGGCGCTAAGTTACATCTATACGGGAAACTCCACGCCAAACCCGGACGAAAGATGGGTCACATCACCATCCTGGGAGACACCATTGAACAAGCGTTGTCTCGTGCCAACAAGTGCCGTGAAGCATACGGGCTCTCAGCAATCGAAGACTAACAACGACGATCAAAGAACGTGCACACGCAGCACAAAGGGCGTGCTACAACATACATTGGCTATATGCTAATCAACGCACCGCAACCTATGATGCAGCAGTTTAACCACTCATCATGTTAGGTGCTATTCCTTGTATGCCTTGATAGATTCGACCTCAATTTGGAAGTCTCCGTCTTTTTTATCATAAAGCATAAACCCCACACTCGATACCTTTTTGGTATTTAGTTTAAAAGTCGGCACTTTTTTTCCAAAGTAAGTTGCATAAAATGATTTAAATGGAATGCGCATGATCGCCCACTCTCCCTTAGCAGGTTGGATCGGGCTCCAGTATGCTAACATTCGGTTACCCCCAGTTCTGGTGGTTAGGTAGTACTTTCTACCATCACCTTTAACCTTCAATTCAATACCAGTATAAGCTGATAGATCATGAGTCTTACCACTAGTTCTGACTGATGAAAACCCACCGTTGTTCTGTAGCGAGATCTTCCCGTTAAACATCAGAGTGTTTTTCTTGCTGACTACTGACCCACCTTTGGAAAGGCCACCCATGACGCCATCATTCACGGTCATCCAATTACCTATAACTCGCGTTGAGCCAAAATCGTCTAGAGTTTTAGTTGTGACCAAATCGGCTTTCACTAGTAGTGTGGTAGATAATAAACAGATAATACTTTTAATGGTGGGCATATGAATAATGGATAGTAATGAAGTCACAATATATTCCTCGTCTGTTGGCTCGTCAAATTTTTTGCTTTAGAAAAAAACCCAACTTCCGTCATCAGCATCAAATATCATTTGACGGTGCCAGTTTATCCACCATCTTGTGCTGAGTTTAAAATCCTTCATCCATCACTCGCAAACCACCAATAATCAAGCATCATAGCGCTCCCCCGCTCCTGATCCTAAGTCAGATTTTGTCACCCACATCACTTTTCGACACCGCTCCTTAAGCCCCCTCAATAATCACCATCATGAAAATCCTCCTCACAGGAGCAAATGGCTACATTGGGTTGCGCCTCCTATCAGCACTCAGCTCGACCCAGCATCGCGTGGTCGCTGTGGTCAGAAATAAGCAGAGGTTAGACAAAAAAACATGTGAAATGTTTGGTGATAGACTTGAGATTGTTGAGCAAGACTTCCTCACAGAGGTCACATCCACATCCTGCCCTAGTGATATTGATGCCGCATACTATCTGATTCACTCGATGGGTTCAGGGAAAGGTTTCGCCAAACGAGAAGAACGTTGCGCACGCCATTTTATAGAGTGGATTCAAACCTCACAGTGCAAACAAATCATCTACCTATCAGGTATCATTCCAGATGCGGATGATCTTTCAGTTCACTTAGAATCCAGACAACGCGTTGCAGACTTACTCTCGGAAAGCAATATTCCCCTCACCACACTGCGCGCATCAATCATCGTCGGCTCAGGATCTGCCTCGTTCGAGATCATTCGAGATCTTGTTGAAAAACTTCCCCTCATGATAACGCCACAGTGGACTCGCACCCGCTGCCAACCGATCGCTATCCGCAACGTTATCGAATACCTAACAGGGGTTCTCAACCACAAAGATTGTTTGCAGCAGAGTTTTGATATAGGAGGTCCAAACAAAATCAGCTACCGAGATATGATGAGCCAATATGCCGATGCCCGTCGTCTTTGGCGCCTTATCGTCCCAACACCCTTTTTCACCCCTCGCCTGTCCTCATACTGGTTGAGCTTGGTCACCGCCACCAATTACCAGCTCGCCAAGGCACTAGTAGGTAGCCTCCACATGGAAACCGTCTGCCACGAAAACTCGATCACATCCATCGTCCCGCAAAAATTATTAAGCTACCGAGAAGCTATCGACCTAGCGTTTTCCCGTATCGCACAGAATCGCGTCCCCTCAACATGGTACGGAGCGATGTCCACAGGTCACCTGCGCCCCGAACAAATACAAAATATCCAAGTGCCAGAATATGGCGTCTTAACCGATAGAAGGTCGGTGCGGCTGGCGACTGATAAAACTGACGTCATCGATGCCATATGGTCAATCGGCGGAGCCCGCGGATGGCCTAGCATGACATGGGCATGGAAATTACGCGGACTGATGGATAAGTTTGTTGGCGGCATCGGCATGCGCCGTGGCAGGCGTGACTCCACCGATCTCAAACCAGGCGATGCTCTTGATTTTTGGCGTGTCGTTCTCACCGACAAAAAGGCTGGACGGCTTATCCTTTTTGCTGAAATGAAACTACCCGGTGAAGCTTGGTTAGAGTTTTATATTTCAAAAGACAGTCTAGTACAAACAGCAACATTCAGACCCCTCGGTTTATTTGGCCGGCTCTACTGGTATCTAACATTTCCTTTTCATCTTATCTTATTCCCCCGCATGGCACGCAAGCTCGCCAAGGGGTGGCCCACACCTTCAACAAACACCAAATCATGAAATCAATCCTCATCATAGGCGGCAACTCAGGCATCAGCGAAAAACTAGCCCAGCAACTTCAGTTGTCTGGAGATCAGGTTCTCACTGCGTCTCGAGAACCTTCCGCATTTACTCATCAAACATATGACGTCTCGTCAGGCGATAAATTAGTCATCCCCGATCAGCTTGACGCATTAGTCTACTGCCCTGGCTCAATCACACTGAAACCATTTAACGGCTTGAGCCGTGAAGAAATGCTCGCCGAGTTTGAGTTAAATGCTCTGGGCGCCGCCACTACAATACAACAAGCACTACCCGCTTTACGAAAATCTGCCGCAGCCTCGGTTGTTTTGTTTTCCACCGTTGCTGTGCAGACAGGTCTTCCATACCATGCGTCCATAGCCATGGCAAAGGGTGCTATCGAGGGCCTAACACGTTCACTGGCAGCTGAGTTGGCACCCAAAATTAGAGTGAATGCCATCGCCCCATCACTAACGGTAACACCACTGGCAGAAAACCTTGTAAATACCGATGCAAAATGTCAGGCGTCAGCCGATCGACATCCTCTTAAACGCATCGGTGATCCTGAGGAAATCGCCAGCCTTGCTGCATGGCTCGTTTCCGATGCATCACGCTTCGTCACTGGACAAATCATCCATGCCGATGGCGGGTTGGGTAGCGTCCGCACGCTATAATTGGTTACCACGCAAATCACTCATCTGGATGGCAGTAAACTCATTACTCATCCAGTCAATATTAGTCGTGGTTATCAGCTTCTGTGCATCTTGTGGCAACTCCCCCATCAGCGAGTTCCTCCGATCTGTATCAAGCTCACCAAAAATATCATCAAGCAGATACACCGGCAATTCTCCAGTTCGCTTAGTCAAAAGCTCTCCCTGCGCCAACTTAAGAGCCAACACCATGGTGCGCTGTTGTCCCTCACTGGCGTATTCATTTGCAGCCATCCCATTGATCGATAAACGCACGTCATCACGGTGCGGTCCGGCCACCGTCTGACCAAGTCTGCGCTCGCGTTCAGATGTCATTTCCAGGCTTTCTCTTAGGTTATCACCAGCTCCTGCGACATATTCCATTCTTACGCGCTCATCGCAGGCGCTCACAGCGGATTGTGCTTCTGATGCCGCCGGCCCAAGCGCAACCACCAAATCTCTTCGCGCATTAGTAAGAAAGTCACCATGTCGCACTAACAGCTCAGTGTAAGCAGCGATCTCGCTATCACGATCACCACCCGTCACATGGCGGTCTTTTAGCAAAATATTACGCGCTTTCAAAACCCGTGCGTATCGGTTCAGGTTATCTCGGTAGTCGTGATCAAGCTGGCAGCCCAAAAAGTCAAGATACCTGCGTCGCACACTTCCTGATCCACGCACTAGTTGCAGATCATCATTACCCATCCACACCACCAGCCCACCACCGCGAAGGTAGTCCGCTTGTTTAAGCACCGCGTCATCATCCACCTTCATTCCCACACCCTTGCCCCGCGCATAACGCACCTGCAGTTCACTACCCCAACAGTTACCCGCCACACCAAAACCTGAACTCTCGACTTTCACCAAACTACCCATTCGCTTACTGCGCGGTGACTGCAAACGAACCATCACACAGACCGCTTCTAAAATAGAGGTCTTCCCCTGAGCATTAGCCCCTACCATCACC
>DPWT01000168.1 GCA_003527555.1 Verrucomicrobiales bacterium
AAGAAAGCTGTGAAAAAAACGGCTAAAAAAGCAGCCAAGAAAGCAGCTCCAAAAAAGGACGCATAGTAGCGCCCTTGGGGTAACATAATTTTTAACATTCAGGCCGGCTGCATTACGCAGCCGGTTTTGTTTTTTTTGTGCTTAGTGGTAATCATTGAAGGCTACACTCTGGAGGCACAATAGCTTTTTTGTTAGTCGTTGATTAGTTATAATCTACTTAAAAATTTCGTAGCATTCGGCTCCAGCCAACCACTTTGTGGTTCTCGAAAAACACTGACGATCCACGACGTGGAGCGTAATGTATTGATGGTTGATAGAAAGTTGCAATATGTCCGCGTCTGTTGCAATAGCCGCTACCGAAGTAAGAACTAAGTCCATGCGAATAGACGGGAATGTAGACATTGTAGTCCCAGCGATCTTCTGATTTTCCGTAACGTTCGCCCGAGAATTTCATATCAGGATGCCCCATAGCTAAATACACGGCATGTTTGGTCATCTCACGATCGATTTTTCCATCTTTGACAAGCATCTGATGTTTGGTGCTCAGGTTCTTGTAGATCTCGGGATGTTTTAGGATTCGAGATGTCGGTGTGCTGCTACAACTTGATAGAAAAACAGTAATCAAGGAGAGCGTGAGACAGTAAAATAATTTCATCGTTTTATGGTAACTTAATTTATAGACGTGTGCAATTGATCATTAGTCTCAAAAAAAGTAAAAAAGAAGGTTGCCAAAACAGCGAGTAAACAATCAATCTGATGCAGGCATACATTACGTGCCCAACAAACAAACCGCGATACATACTCGCGATACATACTTATACCTTATGTCTGAAGAAGTGATTCCTGCCGATGAATTGGACGATGCCCTGAAACGCTGCCCCGAGTGGGAAGCCGAAGGCGACGCTATTACCCGCACCATTGAATTTGAAGAATACATGGAGGGGATCGATTTTGTGAACGTCCTCGCGGAAATCGTAAGTGAAGCACAGCATTTTCCAGAAATTGATATCCGTGAGAGTGGTGTAACGCTCCGCCTCAAGACCGAGCAAGCTGGAGGTGTCACCGAGATTGACGTGGAGCTTGCTTCACGAATCGATACCTTAGTGGACTAGTCAGGGGCACCTACTTCGTCCCGCGTCTACGGAACTGCGAAGGGCTCAGCGGAAGACAGGTGACAGAAGCCTGGCAGTTGCCATTGATCGTTTCACAGCAATGTGCCTGATACATGCCGCTTTTTTTGTATGGATGTGGTGAGGCTTGCTCTGGGTTTAGTCCATAAGTTGTCAGCGTGTGGACCCTTCGGTCTGCTTTAGACGGCGGTTTTCTTTTTTGACTACTTATTGGCCAAAGGCCAAGTTGATGCGAGCCTGGGTAATTGGTTATGCCCGCATGGCAGGGTCTTCAACCGCAACAGGGTGTTTTCTTGCAGAGAACGGGGATGTTTGCACTCAGAACCCAGGGAATTGATTCCATCCATTGCCGAGTCTGGTATGAATTTCGCCTTTGGCGAAGACACCTGTCTCCTGACACCTGTCTCCTACTACCTCGGCAATAGGATTTCCTCGTTGTTCATGCCGGTGAGGTTTTTCAGGCCTGAGACAAATCGCCACATGGTGACCATCAGGATGACCATCATCGGGACACCGATCACTGCGAACCCCCAACCTGTTAGTTTGGCAACGCCGTCATTGAAGGCCTCTTGCGAGTGGGTGTTGTCCTTGAGGAAATACAGGGCGAGGAAGTAGTTCATCACCATGCTGATAAAGAATGAGCCCGACAGGAGAAGGGTGCCCGAAAAAATGAGCTTCTTGTATTCGGTGGTCTTTTCCTTTTCCTTCACCCGTTTTTCGATGACCGGGATGTTGAAAAAATCGGGGTTGTAGAGGAAGACACGGACGAGGGGAGTTTTGGTCCAATGGGAGATCAGGATGGTGACGCCAAAGACAAGCGGGATGGCGGCTTCCTTGAGTGCAAACCACTGAGGCGCTTGTGCATCGACCTTGCCGTCGTCCTGATATGCCATGATCGCGATACCACCTGTGAGCAGAATACTGACCACACCAAGGATGGAAAAGAAGTTGGGTTTCTTGGTTTTGATTAGGTGGTGAATGCCGTAAATCACGGGCAAGGAGACAGCCACAAGCATTCCGTAGACTGGGCCGATGTTCCAGATTTTGTCGCCGCTCTTTCCCATGAAGCTGAGCGCCACGATGGGAATGAGCACATTCCACATGATGTTCGCCAGCGGGTTCTCTTGTTGTTTTTTAGCCATAGGTTGAAGAATGAAAAATTAGGAATGATGCATTAGGAATTCAAAATTAGAAAATAGCGGCGACCCTGGAATGGACAGGAGTCGCCGCTATGGTAAAAACTTGCTAGTTAGACTTTGCTGTAGATCGACTTGCCGGTGGACAGCAGGTCATCGCAGCATTCCTTGAGGCGCTCACAGAGGCTTTGTTCACCTTTTTTGAGGTAGCCGCGTGGATCGTAAACTTTTTTGTTGCCGACTTCACCATCGATCTTAAGCACTCCCTCGATGTTCTCACACATGTGAGTCACGATGGGGCGAGTGAAAGCATACTGGGTATCGGTATCGATGTTCATCTTGACCACACCGTAACCGAGGGTTTCGCGGATGTCCTCGAGATCCGATCCGGAGCCGCCGTGGAAAACGAGGTCCATCTCGGCGTCTGCGCCGTATTTTTCGATCACTGCATTCTGACCGTCGCGTAGGATGGTTGGCTTGAGTTTCACTGATCCTGGTTTGTAAGCGCCGTGCACGTTACCGAAGGTTGCGGCGAACATGAAGCGACCGATGTTGTTGAGCTGCTCGTAAACTTCCACCATGTCCTCGGTGGAGGTGTAGAGCTTTTCAGCAGGAAGGCCTGAGGTGTCGTGTCCGTCCTCTTCTCCACCGACGCAGCCGGCTTCAATTTCGAGAATGATGTTGAGCTCGGCACATTCCTTGAGCAGGCCTTTGGAGATTTCCAAGTTCTCATCGAGTTCCACGACCGAGCCGTCGAACATGTGGGAGTTGAAAAGTGGGCCTTTGCCTGCGGCGATGCGCTCGCGCGAGGCATCGAGCAGCGGGCGGAGGAAGGAATCGACTTTTTGCGGGTGGCAATGGTCGGTGTGCAGGCCAACAAGGATATCGTATTTTTCAGCCAGCAGGTGAGTAGCTTCGGCAAGCACGATGGCGCCGAAAGCTTCGTCGGCAACAGCGGTGCCGGATGCGAAGCTACCGCCACCGGTGGAAACTTGGATGATGCCATCGGAGCCTGCCTCGGCGAATGCCTTGAGTGCACCATTAATGGTGGTCAGGGAGGTGATGTTGATGGCGGGATATGCATAGCCACCCTCTTGGGCGGCATCGAGCATGGCGGCGTATTGTTCAGGTGTTGCTACTGGCATGACGCGGAGCGTTTACCATGCTGCCGAACTGCATGCAAGATGTAGCTGTGGCATTTGTGGCTGACGCTTTCAGCGGCAGGTTTTCATCTCATGCCCTCTGCGGCTAGAAGCCACAGCTACGGATCGACCTCGATAACCTTGCCGTCTTTCCAGGAAATCAGCGGCATTCCCAAGCGCTTGTGCTCGGCTCGTAGCTTACGCATGGCACGTTTCATGGCTTTTAATGCCATGCGCCCGTGCTCGGACAATTCCTTTTCAGGAATCGGTTTGAGCTTTTTATAATTCGGCTTAATCATTGGATATCAAGGAATTTTGCTACGTCATGGATAGCATGGGTATCGCTGCTTGCCAATACCTTTTTGGTTTCCTGAGCGTGCCAGACAAACCATTCGCTGACGACTGGAAGGTAATGAATTACCAGGTTTTTAAAGGTTCTGGGGTATCTGCGGCGAATGTCTTCGGCTGGAACATGGTGGCCTCCTTTCTTGACGCGTTGCTGCACTCGGCGGATGGATTCTTCGGGCGCAGGTAGCCAGAGAAAGTGGAGAATTACCTCGTAGCCTGCCTTTTTGGCGGACTTGATCAGGCGAGTGTGTCCGATACCGCTGATCGTTGATTCGAGTGCGAAGCTGGTCCTTTTCTCAACCAGCTCCCGTGCTTACGTGATGAGCAGGCGACCCGCCTTGAATGCGACGGATGGTGGATCAAAAGGAGAAAGCCCGCGCGCGATCTCATCCGCATTGAGAAACCTCATGCCCTTGAGTTCTCGAGTGAGGATCTCGGCGGCAAAGGTCGTCTTTCCCGCGCCATTAGGGCCGGTGATCAGAAATAGAATGGGCTTTGGTTTAGCCATGAATCAATTTACGGATTTCCCCCTGCACCTGCTCAATGTTTTGCGAGGTGTCAATGACACTGGCGAAAGGTTCGGTGGCAAGGCTGAGGAAGAGGTCGCGGCAAAACTGGAGGGCATCTTGTTTTTCAAACTCATTAGTGGCGCCATCGCGGGCACCGATACGTTCTAAGGCGTTCTTCACGGGAAGGTCGAGGATGATGAGGTGATCGGGCTGCGGTGCGAAGACTTCATTCTTGGCACGGATTTCAGTGGGGTCGATACCTCTGTAGCCTTGATACGCCATGGAGGAAAAATAGTAGCGGTCAAGAATGACGATGCCACCGCGTTTGACGGTCGGGTTAATCAGTTCGTCGACGTGTTGTTTTCTGTCTTTAAGAAAATACTCAAGCTCGTCCTCGATAGTGAGACGTCCGGTGGTGGCGCTTTCGCGTAACTTACGTCCCCATGGCCCGTTGGTAGGCTCGTGACTCTCGATGACTTCACATCCCTGAGCGCGCAAGTGCTCAGCGAGCAAATTCGACTGGGTTGATTTACCAGTGCCGTCGATACCCTCGATAACGATGAGTTTGCC
The DNA here is from genome assembly GCA_003527555.1 of Verrucomicrobiales bacterium. GTDB lineage: Bacteria > Verrucomicrobiota > Verrucomicrobiia > Verrucomicrobiales > Akkermansiaceae > Oceaniferula. The sequence continues at coordinate 4,836 of DPWT01000168.1, forward strand.
TGTCATGTGATTAGTCGTTAAAGCTTCAGCCATGCGTCGATGCCCCCTGCGACGTTACGCACATTAGTAAAGCCGTTGTTGGTGAGAAATTCGCAGGCATGCGCGCTACGCATGCCGGACTTGCAGTGAATAAGGATTTCGTGGTCGCGTCCCATTGCCTCCAACTCAGGGATAATCGTTGGAAACTCACCAAGGGGGATGAGTCTTGCCGTGGGAATATTAGCAACGTCGTGTTCCCAGGTCTCTCGGACATCGAGTAGGGTGCCTGAAAAGTCGGACGCGAGTGTGTCCTTGAGCGCGGATACGGAGATTTCTGAAGTGTTTGGTGTCATATTGTCTTGGTTAGGAATGCCGCAGAATTGGTTGTAGTCAATGAGTTTGGTGACGGTCGGGTTTGAGCCACAGAGTGGGCATTCGGGGTCACGGCGTAGTCTGAACTCACGGAAAGTGGTTTGTAAGGCATCATAGTGAAGTAGTCTGCCGAGTGGCGGCTCGCCTGTGCCTAACAATATTTTAATAGCCTCCATGGCTTGCAGGCTGCCCATGATGCCTGGCAGCACTCCCAATACGCCGGCTTCAGCACAGCTGGGCACGCTGCCTGGGTCGGGTGGGTCTGGCAACATGCAGCGGTAACACGGGCCTCCCATGTGCGGGGCAAACACGCTAAGCTGACCTTCGAAACGGAAAATTGACGCGTAGATGTTAGGTTTTTTCAGAAAAAAAGATACGTCGTTGCTTAAGTAGCGGGTAGGGAAGTTATCGGTGCCGTCGATGATGACATCGTAGTCCTTGGCAATCTCCAGAGCATTATCCGCCGTGAAATTACATGCGTGTTTTTCAATTTGCACGTGTGGGTTGATGTCTTTCAGTCGAGCCTCACCGCTGTCGAGTTTACTCATTCCGAGAGTTGATTGGCCGTGCAGGATCTGGCGCTGTAGGTTGGAAAGTTCGACGACGTCAGGGTCGACAATACCGATTCGGCCAACTCCTGCTGCTGCGAGATAAAGAGTGGATGGTGAGCCAAGTCCCCCCGCGCCGATGCAGAGCACGGAGCTATTTTTTAATTGTTCCTGCCCCTCGAGTCCGACCTGTTCCAGTGTGAAATGGCGGGCATATCGGGCTTTTTCCTCGTTGCTAAGCACAAGGCTATTCTGAATGGTGAATAGAGAATAGTGAATGCTAAATTCGATCTATTTGGAGACTCGGTATTTTGGCTTGGGCAAGCTGGGGGATTTTTTGCTATCTTCAAGGAGTATGGACACTGCTTTTTCAAGCTGCACGTCCTTACCCCTGCTGAGTTCGCCGGGTTTGTTCCAGATCGTGTAGTGTGGCTGGGCGCCGTTGAGCTCCATGTCCTTGCCATCGCTGGAGCTGAACCAACCGCGGAAAGGGAGACGAAGGGTGCCGGCATCGAGGATGGCGGTGCTACCAGTGGAGATGACTCCGCCGGCAGTAGCCACGCCAACGATTTTTCCGCGGTTGAGATTACGGATTGCGTGGGAAAAAATCTCTGCGTTTGAGAAGCTGTTCTGGTTACAGAGCACAATGATCGGTTTATTCCAAGTGGCGTAAACGATACGATCTTGTGGGTAACCAATACCGCCGTTGCGCGGAATGGTGAAGGCGTGGCGTGGCTGGCAGAGCGCGGTGAGCAGATGATCTGTGGTGAAGCCTCCGCCGTTGTCACGAACATCGATGACCAAGCCATCTTTGCCTGCACCTTGCTCATAGAGGTGGTGTTCGAATTTCTCAAACTCATCCCACATCATACGTGCGACATGGATGTATCCTAGTTTGCCACCGGAGAGTTTGTTGACGGCATGTTCTGTCGCATCGATATGGGCATTTCTGGCGAGATCGCGTGCTGCTTTATATGTGATAGGTTGGATTTTTACAGCACGCGCCCTGCCGTCCTTATCGGTCACTTTGAGATGAACGGGCTCGCTGAGCCGACGGTGCAGCAATTCGTTACGTGGGGAGTCCGAAAGGATTTCCGTGCCGTTAATATGGGTAATGATTTCGCCAGGGAGTATTTTGGATATATCCCGGTCAGCTGGGCTGTCTGGGATGACCTCTGAGACTTTCCAGCCTTTACCGGCGTGGGTGTGATCAAACCGTGTGCCGAGGTGGACGGTTTCCTCTTTCCATTTAGGAGTCGGCTGCCATGAAGACGGCCATTGTCGAACACTTCGGAATCCCATATGCGAGGCGTTGAGCTCGCCGAGCATCATACTGACAATGCGATCGAAAACCATCGAGGTGTTCGCTTGCATTGCCATGGGCTCGTATTTTTCTAACACATCAGTCCAGTTCCGATTATTTAGCTTGGGGTCGTAGAACGAGTCACGCATGGTGTTCCATGCATTACGGAATGCCATACGTTTCCAGTCGGACAATTTGCGTTCGGTGTAGACAGTGAATGGATAGGGTGTGTTTTTTCCTCCCTGAAGAGTGGCAGGGACGCCTTTTGATATCCAGTAGAGCTTTCCTTTGGTATCTATTTTGATGGGGGTGCCGCTCGCCTCGGCTAACTTACTTGGCTTGGCTCCTGATTTTGCATCCACGGTGTAGATGATTTTTTTATTGGATCTCGACTGAAAGAGTATTTTCTTTGAGTCGTTGTTCCAAATGAGTTTACTGGGCGTGATGCCCTTTACTTCAATCCGGCGAAGTCGTTGGTGGACGTTGGAGAAATCAAATGTTTCCTCTTTCTCAGATTTTTTTTGTTTGTTTTTGCCTGATAGTTTCTCGAGCACCTTCTTGACCTTCTTTTTGGTAATGCCTTTGTAGGCGGGATCCTTGTCCATGGCTTTGCGGGCACGTTCGAGGGTTTCTCCGTTGGTATCCTTGATCTCATCAGACTTATAGAGATCTAGGTAGAAAATATCGTATTGCTCTTTGTGGTGACGACCTATGAAAGCGATTCGTCTGCCATCTGGCGACCAGGCAGGAGAGAAATCCAAGTCTGGGTGGCGGCTGATATTGACAGGTGGCATACTGCCGTCTGTGCGAATAATAAAGATGTCTGGGTTGAAGTTATTGTTTTGCAGGGTGTAGGCAATCCACTTGCCGTTAGGAGACCACTTGGCGGTTGGTTCTTGCCAGGACTCGACTAACCTAACAGGTTCAGAGCCATCTGGGTTGCTCACCCAGAGGTTGCCGGGGTAGGTGGTGTAGGTAATTTTTTTACCTTTGGGTCCTGGAATGATGCCGGTGGGGCGCTTGGACGCCTTGACGATGGTGGTGTGCTTGAGGTCTGTGGCTTGCCACCAGAATTGTCCGGGTTTGGTTTTCTCCATGCGGCGAAGCTCGCTGTTGATGCCGTCGTCGTGGATGTAGAGGATAGATTTCCCATCGTGGGAAAACCATAAATCTTTTTCATGAGCGAATGTCTCTGTTAGGCGGTGTGGTTTGCGAAGGATGGTGTCCATTGCCCAGATTTCGCCTTCCGCCGTAAACACTATTTCGAGTCCAGTGGGCGAGAATGCGACATCTTTGGTGTTCTTGATTATGCGATCTTCAGTTGTTTTGTTGGGAAGGTCTTCGTGGTGGTAGAGTTGAAGTTTAGTGAGTTCTCCTCCAGGTTTTGTTAGTGAAAGTGTGTAGAGATCAAACAGGTGCCGGAAGACGATCGTGGAGCCATCCTCAGCGATGTGAGGTTGCATCACGCTATCATCCTGAAAGTGTGTGACTTGTCGGGTTGCATCTTTTTCAAAATCGTAGAACCATAAGTTGAATCCGTTTGGACTGCCTTGGGAGTAAAAGATACCACTTCCGTTCGGGTGATAGAATGGATTCCTACAGCCGTGCTCGTTGGAAATGGGTTGCGTGAAGGTGTTGTTCTTCTTATTCCATATCCAAACTTGGCTGGCCATAGTGCCGTGGTAACCTTTGCGGTAGAGTGATACACCTTCGCGGGTGAAGACGATGGATTGACCGTCGGGAGAATAGCGCCCGTTCTCAGCGTAGGCTGGGAAAATCATTTTCTCGGGTTTCTCACCTTGAAGAGGAACTTCGTAGAGCCGGTATGATTTACGCCCAGGGAAATCTCTAATGCCTCGAATGAGTATTGATTTGCTGTTAGGTGCAATATCTTCAATAAATGAGTTTTCGCTGTGGTGGGTGATCTGTCGTGCTGAACCACCCTCAGCTGGCATGATGAATACTTGGTATCCGCCTGCACGTGAGCTACCGAAACAAATTGATTTTCCATCTGGAGTAAAGCGTGGTGCGAAGTCCCGTGCAGGGTGTGTAGTTAAACGAGTGGAACGTCCACCCTCAGCGGGGGTTGACCAGATGTCCCCTGCCCATGAGAAAAGAACTTTAGAGCCATCGGGGGAGAGTGATGGGAACGAAGCCATGCGGATATGTGGCTCTGCATGGATGTTGAGCAACGATAGGGCTGTGGCTAAGATAAGGATGATACGCGTAGACATAGATTGTGGAGTGGGAGCGACAAGCAAGCGGCGGTTTGTCTTCGCTTAGCGGGTAAAGGCTAGTCGGGTTGGGCGGCTGGAGGCCACCGTAACGCTATTGGGTTGATACAGCAGCTATCGGCTTATAAAGCTGAGCTTTTGTTCGTGACTAGAATCCGGTTGAGCGCCGTGTCGGAGTGCTTCATTGTAGGACTCGAGCGCGTCTTTTTTTCTATTTTGCTGAAGGTAGATGATGGAGAGGTTGAAGTATGCTTCTGCGTTAGTTGGGTTTAATTTTAGGGCTTCTTGAAAATGCTTTTCTGCTTGTTGGAAGCGTTTCCCTGCACCTGCGATATTACCCAGGTAGAGATGAGTGTCAGCGTTACCAGCTTGGAGTGTTAGTGCGTGTTCAAAGGATTTTCGCGAGGCGTCGAAGTCCTTTAATAAATACTGTGACTTGCCTAACATATAATGGGCATAGCCACTATTTTCACGCATGGTGATAGCTTCGTTAAAGATTTCGGCAGCCTCGGAATAGCGTCCTGTTTTAATTTCAACGACGCCACGATTGCAGAGCGTGGGGAAATGGCCGGGAAAGCGGGCATCTAGTTCCATGAGTGTTTCTCGAGCGGCTTCGTAGCGACCTTTTTCGAAGAATCGCTTCATCAGTGGAGTATACATTGCTATTTCCCTCTCGAGGGCGTCGCCGTGAACTTTGGCGTGCTCTGGGCTAACTCGCTCTGGGCTGGTGAACTCGCTATCTGGCTTACGTGTGGCGGCTACCATCGCTTTTTCTTCATTAGACAGTTTGATTTCAGTTTTGCGCATGTCGTCAAATGCCTTTGCCATGCCTTTAATAGTTTGTTGTGATTTTTGATAAGCTTGCCATAGTGTTTTCTCGCCCATCTTGCGGCGTTCCTGGGCTGCGATTAATCTTTTGACAGTATCACGGAGCATCTCGATTTCTTCCTGACTTATCTTTTGTGAGGGGTTGGTAATGGCGTTGTTAAGATCTTCTTGTGCATCGCGTAAGCGCTTTTCCAGTGATTTAACCATGTCACCTTGCTTGGTGTAGTCTTGCTGGTAGAGAATGATACGATTTTTTGCGATGGCTAGATCGCTCTTGGCCTGACGTAATTCGTCTTTGGTGGTATCTTGACTTTTTTCCAAGTACTGCAGCCTATCCAACGCCTGCTTGAGTTCAGTACCTAGACGCATGTTCTCAGTGATGAGTTTCTGTACGCCTTTGGAGTCGCTCTTTTTTAAGATACTGGCGAGGGTGTTGCGTTCTTGTCTTAAGGAATCCCGCTCGATTTGTAGCTCTTTAATCGTGGCACTGGCTTGTGTCAGATGAAGCTGCATTTTTGCGATTTTTGCATTTGCGTTCCCAAGTGACTGACGGGTTTCCTGAAGAACTTGCATGACGTCCTTGAGTTCTTTACGGAGGCGCGAATACACGTTTGCCGGAATCAGCATTCACACCGCCCTTGAGCAGGTTTTTATTAGGCGAGCCATCATACTGTGCAATTTTTGTGCCCTGAATTGTCACCAACAACTCTACTTCAGACTCC
>DPWT01000066.1 GCA_003527555.1 Verrucomicrobiales bacterium
GAAAGGTCTTGCCGTGTGGGTTCGTGCGCAGCACTTTAAACCATCAGAACAACCAGGGATCGTGTTCGGAGAACTACAATTACAAATCAAAGTTACACGCGAGAAATAAGCTGATGATCAACATGACCATGGAAGACTTCCTGCTATGGGTAATTGGTGTCCCCATGGTAATCATTGCCGTGGTATCGCTTCTAGCCGGGGTGAAGCATTATGCTCGTATGCGCAGTATGAGACAACAAATCGTGTGTTGCCGGATTTGTGGATATCTCTGCGAAGACAAATCACGCAACAAACTTTCTAAGTGTCCAGAATGTGGAAGTATGAACGAACGGGGTAAATCTCGCCGCCTTGGTTGACTGCTTGGGTATTGCGGGCTATGTCTGTTACAAATTTGATGCCGGAGTTTCGGTGGGATGGGGCTTGCACTTTAAATCTTCTGCGGGATAATGGCACTCATCTTCACGTCACTTCTAAATGCACGATGGAGTTAGCAATTCACTGAAATTACCATATGAACGATCGTCGAGTAGTCATCACAGGAGTCGGGGTGCTTAGCCCCCTTGGAAATGACCTGCAGAGCACCTGGGATGGTCTCAAGGCAGGGAAAAGCGGTGTTGGACCTGTGACTTTAATCGATCCAGAGGCCTATCCATGCAAAATAGCAGGTGAGGTGAAAGGTTTCGATGCAGGTCCGTGGTTTAACAATCACAAAGACGCACGCCGTGCTGATCGTTATGCGCAGTTCGCTGTTGCGGCATCTAAAATGGCGATTACTGATTCGGGGATTGATGACGAGTCTGTAGACCGTGAGCGCGTTGGGGTCATGGTTGGCAGCGGTATTGGTGGTTTAGGCACTCTGGAGAATGAACATGAAAAGCTTCTAAACCGAGGAGCGTCTCGTGTTTCTCCGTTTGTGATACCAATGATGATTTCTAACATTGGAAGTGGGATTTTATCGATGGAGTATGGATTTGGTGGCCCTAATATGGTGATTGTTACTGCTTGCGCGACGGCAAACCACAACATTGGTGAGGCATGGCGTATGATTAAGTTTGGTGATGCTGATGCTTTTGTATGCGGTGGTGCTGAGGCGAGTGTCTTACCAATGGGTATGTCTGGTTTCAGTAACATGAAGGCACTGAGCACGCGGAATGACGAGCCCGAGCGAGCTTCGCGGCCGTTTGACACGGGGCGCGATGGTTTTGTAATGGGTGAAGGTGCTGGTGTTGTGGTTATCGAAGAATATGAGCACGCTAAGAAACGCGGAGCTACGATTTATGCGGAACTTGCTGGCTATGGTGTCAGCGGTGATGCCTACCATATGACGTCGCCCCACCCTGAGGGGCTCGGTGCGGCACGCTGCATGGACATGGCGCTCAAACACGCTGGCATGAACCCAGAAGATGTCACATACGTAAATGCTCACGGAACGTCTACTCCGCTTGGTGATATTTGTGAAACTAAGGCAATCAAGAAAAGCTTTGGTAGCCACGCAACAGATGATTTGATTGTAAGTTCCACCAAATCGATGACTGGCCACCTGCTTGGTGCGGCTGGTGGTGTCGAGCTTGCCGCCTGTTTGATGGCAATAAAAGACAACGTCATCCCGCCTACAATTAATTTGGAAAACCAAGATCCTGAGTGCGATTTGGATTACACTCCGAATACTGCCCGCGAGGTAAAAGTCAAAAGCGCACTAAGTAACTCATTTGGTTTTGGCGGCCACAATGCTAGCGTGCTAGTTAGGGAAATAGATTAAATACTTGAGACATGAAACATACCTACCATCGTCTCGTCCACTTTGCTGACACCGATGCGGCGGGTGTGGTGCATTTTTCTAAGCTCTTGTGTTACACTGAGGAGGCGGAGCATGATTTTTTGGTTAAAGCTGGTATCCCATTATTGGGTGATGGTGGCTGGCCGCGGGTGCATGTAGACTGTGATTTTGTATCGCCATTACGTCTTGCTGATGTTGCGGAAATTACGATCGCACCTGACAAGATTGGTGTGAGCTCGATTACGTGGGCGTTTTCTGTGAGTTGTAATGAACGCCCGGTAGCTAATGGGCTGACGAAATGTGTGCGGATTGATGATGATGGTAACCCAGTTGATCTTGCACCATCATGGCGTCAGGCACTTACTCAATAATCATTAGCCGGTTTTTATTTGGCTGCCAGTTGCTCGCGTAGCATGGTCAGAACGACATGGTATGAAATAGTGAGGCTGCTGGCTGAAATTAGGTCGATATTGTCGCCCTCTTGATGCCACCAGTGGCTGTGTGCAAAATCTTTGCCAATGATATCGATGGTGGGAACTCCTGCTTTATTCATGTATACATGATCATCAATGATCGGATGTTCAGCCTTGTTGTAGTGTTTCTCATAACCATGTTCTTTAGCAGCTCGCAGCATTGATTCGTAGAGTTTGGATGGACTATCTGAGGGCACTGCTATCTTAAGATCTTTGTGGCCAACCATGTCTAAAAGTATTCCAAACTCTGGTTTTGGCTTACGTTGGTAGAGCGTGTGCGCGTAGAAGCGACTGCCGTAGAGGCCGTCTTCAGGTGTGATATTTTCGCCAAAAGCCTCTTCGCCATCAAAAAAAACAATTTCAAGTCCCTTCGCTAATTCAGGATTTTCTTTGCTAAGAGTGGTGGCAAGTTCAATGATTAAGGCGCAAGCTGATGCGGCATCATCGGCGCCAAGAAAATCGGGTATACCTGGGATTTTTTTGGAGTCCAGATGGGCACAGAGGATTCCTTTGGTGGGCAATTTAAGTAAGTCATCCAGCGTAGTAAGTTTATCAGGCTGGTAGCGCGCGATTAGGTTGGTAAATGTATGTTTTCCCTCCGGAGTGTCGCGCTGCTTTTGTTGGGTCATCGTACTCCATCCCTGCAAGGAAAGTTGCTCTGCTATGTATTGCTGTGATTTTTTTAACCCATCAGATTCTACAGTGCGCGGGCCAAATTCGAGTATTGCTCGAGTATGCGTATATGCGCTAATTCCGTGTGCATCCGAGCGATCAGTAAGCCAGTACCAGAGTCCGAAGCCGATGCCCGATATCCCCAGTATGATAAAGACAATCCTGGTGTTCATGACATTCAGTGAGAATAAATATTACAACTGAATACCTAATAGATCGAGCACGCGCTGAAGGTCTTCATTACCATAGTAGACCAACTCAATCTTTCCTCTTTTGGGAGTGTGTGCGATTTTTACGTCGGTTGCGAATCGTTCACGCAAGCTATCTTGTATTTGTTTAATGACTGCATCAGCCTCGCGGCTGGAAGCTTGTCTTGGATTCGACTGGTTGGGATTAGAGAGCTGCTTAACAAGCTTCTCCGCAGCACGCACCGTAAGGTGTTTTTTGAGGATTTGATCGGCAGCAAGTCTTTGGGCGTCATGACTCTTCAGGCTGAGGATTGCTTTGGCGTGGCCTACAGTCAGTCTTCCACCAGCTACGTTGTCTTGAACACTGAGATCTAGCTCTGTGAGGCGCATGGCGTTGGCTACAGCTGCACGTGACTTACCCACGCTTTTCGCGATGGTCTCCTGTTTCATATTAAATTCCTTGGCTAAACGCACGTATCCTTGAGCTTCTTCAATAGGGTCCAAATCCTTGCGCTGGATGTTTTCAATAAGTGCCATTTCGAGCACCTCATGGTCAGTCGCTTCACGGATACGGATAGGAACAGTATCAAGACCTAGCTCCATGGATGCACGCCAGCGACGTTCACCGGCGATTAGCTCATGCTGACCATTCACCTTACGCACGATTAGCGGTTGGATGATACCGTGTTGGCGAATTGAACCCATCAATTCATCGAGCTGACCTTGGGCAAAATGTTTCCTTGGTTGTAGGGGGCTGGGAACTATACTGTCAATAGTTACGTGTAGATCTGCTGGCAAGGTATCCGATTGTGGATCTCCACCATTTTCTGTTGGTTGCTTCTTAATTAGAGCTCCTAATCCTTTTCCCAGTGCCTTTTTCGCCATAGGGGATTATCATAGAGGCATCGCATGCGGCAATGCAAAGCCTAATTAGCATGGGAGGGCATAAAAATTTGTTTTTATGGTAATGACTCTTTTTTGCGTGGCTTGACTTTTTGTCGCGCTGAGTAGATGAAAGACGTATCAATATGAATTGCAGATCAATTATTTACTGTCTTGTAGTGTTTGGAATGATGGAAATATCAAGTGCACAGGGGCGCGTAGTGGTCACCCCAGCTGTCGCGGATTCAGCACAAAAGGCTGTCCAAAAGCTGGGCAATGAGATGATTAAGGGAAACTTTGAATATGGACAACAGCGCATCTATTCTAGGTGGAAACGTAGACTTGCCAAACGATATGGTAGTATGGAAAAACTTAACGCTGCTCTTGCCATGGCCGCGCAAAAGAAAATCATCATGCGGCTATCTGTGGTAGCCTTCCAAGCCGCAAAACCGGCTTCTTTTTTTAGCGTATGGCGCAGTCCTAAATACGATTTAGTCTCCAATGAGCCTATTAAAGATGCCTCAGGAAAAGTGATTATAGTGGAGCATTGGCTTGCTGTTGTGCCCACAATTACGAGGGTGAAGATTCCTGATCCTAATCAAGGAGGCAGGATTCGTACTCTTGAGGAGCAGAGCTACACGATTACCGTATCAGAAAAAGGTAGCAATGACTGGTATTTTATGACAGGCCTGAAGCCGACTATTCAAGATCTCCGAGGTATGTTTCCCACACTACCATTCAAGGCAGATGAACTAGGACTTCCACCATCAAAAGCTCGCGAAATTAAGTAAAATTTAAATATTATGTCGAAAAACAATAAGCTCAGGCGTGAAGCAAAGCTCGTGCGTAAATTTAAAAAATTCTACGAACGCGCGAGCAGTGATTTTTGTGAAGTGCGTGGTTCTGAGATTCATGGGCGAGGTGTTTATGCGATAAAGAACATAGCTAAAGAAACTGAGATTATCGAGTATGTAGGTGAGCCCATCAATAAAGATACTAGCGAGGGCCGAGCGTGGGAACAGTATGCCCTGCACGAGGAAAATGGAGATGCTGCAGTCTATATTTTTACACTCGATGAGCAGTGGGATATCGATGGGAATGTCCCTTGGAACACAGCGCGCCTCATCAATCATTCGTGTGACCCAAACTGTGAGGCTTGGGTAATCGGTAGAAAAATTTATATTTACTCGATTCGCGATATTAAAAAAGGTGAGGAGTTATCATTCGACTACGGGTTTGACATTGAAAGTTATGAAGATCATCCATGCCGATGTGGCAGCGCAAACTGTATCGGTTACATTGTGACGCAAGATCAGTGGCCCGAGTTAAGAAATCGTATCGCTAACAAGGTGGGTGAGCCACAGAACGCTTAAATTTTTTGATCTTATGACTTACTCTGAGCGCCTCGCGCAACGTATCCAGTCCGTTGGTTCCCGCCTCTGTGTAGGAATTGATCCCCGACCTGAACTATCATCTGGCATTGATGCTGTGCCGGAGTTTTTGAATCGCCTGGTGGGTGAGACGGCCGAATATGCGGCAGCTTTTAAGCCGAACATGGCATATTTCGAGGCGATGGGGCTACGCGGCATAGAAATCCTGCAGGAAATGTTGGCTAGCATGCCTGAAAATGTGCCCATCATCCTAGACGCTAAGCGTTCAGATATTGGAGAAACACAGAAATACTATGCAAAGTCTTATTTTGAAAACTGGAATGTTGATGCGGTGACATTAAACCCTTTTTTAGGATATGATTCCATTGAGCCGTTTCTTGATTGGAAAGGCAAGGGGGTCTATTTGCTGGCAGTCACTTCAAATCTAGGTAGTGCCGATTTCCAACGACAAAAGCTCTCTGATGGCAGGTTTGTGTTCGAACTCGTGCAAGAACTGGGTAAACGTGCTGCTTTAGAAAGCTGTGCTACTGATGTCGGCTATGTTGTTGGTTTGACCAACGCTAGCGAAGAGGTCCTTGAGCGCATTGTTGATAGTCCACTGCTTATTCCGGGTTTAGGTGCACAGGGAGGAGATCTTGCGAGTCTCCAAAAGCACCCACGCACTGCACCTGACGTTGTAAACGTTTCACGTGCCATCAGCTATGCGGAAGACGATAAGTCTTTTGCCCAAAAAGCTAAGGCGTGGAGCGAGCAACTTGCTGTTTAGGCCGGGCTTTTTTATGGCTTAGAGTTTTTTATTTGTTCTGCCACCCAGTAGCTGAATTTTTTCTTACCGCTCTCGCCCAGATGATAGCCGTCCCAGAAATCATCCTCGGTCATGCCTTTAATCTGGCGGGCATCAAGTAGTTTCATTTCATTTCGCTCTATCAGTGCTACTGCATCTGGGTGCAAGTTCCATTTTTCTGGCTGCGGCATGGGTACGAACCAGATTTCCACCCCATGTTTTTTGCAGATCTTAATCAACCGCTGCATACGTGAGAAAGTTTGTTCTTTTGTTTCCATGTTAGATTTAAGTGCAGCTCTTTGTCCTGCGGCACGGATGATGTCGTTGTTAGTATTCAGCCCTTTATTGTAGTCGCTTACAACACCGGATAAGATTTTAAGCTGATGCTCTGGCTGGTCGCCTTCAAGAGCACTGAAGTGACAAAGTGTGGATTGGATAATACTGTGGAAATCATGCAAATCACGGCTCCATATTTCTGGGAAATCATTGATGGCCAAAAAATGGCGTGATAACCTACGCAGCTTAATGGGCTCTTGGTCATGAATGTGATGTGCAACAAATCCTACGACGAGAATTTCTGGGTGCTGATTTGTATTTTCAAAGTAACGTTGATAAAGATAGACCCAATCAAGCATGGCGGTGCCTACTGGCGTGATTTTTGCAGATACTATTCTGGGCCCTTCAGTTTTTCTTAGGCAATCGGAGACTAATTTTTCATCCAGCCCAGCTCTCATCAATGAGTTGCCGAAGAAGATCACATTCGGTAGTTCCTCTCTCTCTGCCTCCTTTGCTGATTCAGCGATGATTTCTGGAAACATATGAATGTGCTCGCGATCAGAATCAATGTTAGGTGCCATAATCCTCGCTACAATCTCCATGCTGATAACAAATAACACGACGGCGACAACGACACGGATTTCCTGGCGCATTGAAGGCGCACATTTATCTGTCGGTAGTGCGTCGTAGTCGTGGTGGACATCTGTCATTTCGTTAATCTGTTAGAATTGAAAATAGATAAATTGCCCAAAAACCTGAGGAGGGAATAGGATGAGCATGGATACTAAATAGCAGTAGGTAGCTGCGCGCCATCCCCAGTGCACAACCTCAAGTCGACGCAGGGTATGTTTTTGCTCTAACCATATTTCGTAAATCATGAGAGGCGCACAGAAAAATGCTAGCATGCCAAGTCCATAGCGTGAAAGATACGTCATTTCCTGGTGTGTAAATATTAGTGTAAGTATATCCCAAGCCTGTGCCAAATTATCAGCACGAAAGAATAGCCATGTGAAGCAGACAACATGGAAAAACCAAACCGTGGCTAATACTCGACCCCAGAAACCAGGTAGCTTGACTGAATGTGGCAGGGCGCGATAAATACAGAGGATTAATCCATGAATACCTCCCCAGATTATAAACGTCCACCCTGCGCCGTGCCACAAGCCGCCAAGCAGCATGGTTAGCATCAGATTACGGTAAATTTTAATGGTGCTGCATTGATTGCCTCCCATGGGTATGTATAGATAGTCACGAAGCCATGATGACAGTGAGATGTGCCATCGCTGCCAAAAATCTGATGGATTCCTTGCCAGGTAGGGCATTCTAAAGTTGGTCATCAGATCAATATTTAGCCATTTAGAGACACCCCGGGCGATTGATGAGTAACCTGCAAAATCGCCATAAATCTGGAATGCAAAACAATAAACGCCAACCAAGGCATCAGTCCCGGTGATTTCGTGTTTCTGTGCACTGAAGATGCCGTCTGCAATAAAACCAAGGTTATCACCTACCACAACCTTGAGAAACAAACCGATCAGGATTAAATATAACCCTTCAGAGAAATTACCAGTATGCTTCGGTCTTGGATGTGTAATCTGTGGCAATAGGGAGGATGAGCGCTCTATAGGGCCTGCTACCAATTGAGGAAAATAAGCCACATAAAGTGCAAAGTCTGGCAATGATCGTGTGGCCTTGGTTTTTCCGCGGTAGACATCAATCGTGTAAGACAATGTTTGAAAGGTATAAAAGGAAATACCCACTGGGAGGATGATGCTCAGAGTGGAGATGTTGGCATGGAACCCGAGCCATGTGAGCATGTCAGTAGTGCTCTCGACAAAAAACCCCCAGTACTTGAATAGCCCTAATATCCCCAGCGATACAGTTGCTGATGTGAGCATCAGCCAGTAGTGCTTTTTCTTGTCGTTACTTCTCTCAATGCCGAGTGCCGTGAAGTAGTTTACCAGGGTGGTTGTGAAAATTAGTGGCAAAAACCGCCAGTCCCAACAACTGTAGAAATAGTAGCTAGCTAACAGTAGTAAAATGTTTTGGCCGCGATGCGGCAAAAGACGATAGACTCCCCAAACAAGAGCGAGGAAGAGCCAGAAAGCGTAGCTGTTAAAAAGCACATGTCTTTTTAATTTCTAATATTAAAATGCCAAACCCCAAATAGCAAAAAATGCTAGATTGATTGTGGTATGCTGTGACATTCGATTTTGCCGTCGGCAAAGGTGAAGCTGTGGCAGCTGTTGTGCAGTGGTGATCGTTTAAATGCCAATGTAATATTAAACAACATTACTCGCAGGAGAAGTTTGTAATTTAGGAGATGAAATTCAATTTTAAGCCCTTGGCGGGGTTTTCAGAAAATAGTTAGGAAATAAAAGTATTTAATTAAATTTAAATTTAATCTTGTCTTAATACGGATTAATCACTAATTTCTTCAAATCGAAAGATATTACTATCTTTTGAACGTGCGTTAGCCGCATTCAAAATGTCTTTTAATAGACGTAGTGACTGGCTAACAACCAAACCCAAAAACAAAAAACCAGACAAACAATGAAAAAAACAATAATTGCTGGAGCCGCCGCCATCGCGCTTGCCGCTCCTGCTTATGCAGAAATCGAAGGTGACCTGAGCCTCAGCTACGACAGCCAACACAGCTTTCGTGGAATGAATGACCTCCTGTCACAAGCGTTAAACGGAGGGTCAGACGACGCTCTTACTACCCAGCTTAATGTCTCTTATGGTCTTAGTGACCAGTTGAGTTTTGTAGCAGGCACAAGTTTGACATCTATCAGTGATGGACAAGATAGCACCCACGATAGCTATCGTGGTGGTTTTCAGTACACGACTGAGTGCTTCACAATCGAGCTAGGATACCAGCACCATGATTTTGTTTCCTTATTCGAGACTGAAGAAATTTACCTTAACGTTGCTACTGAGTGTCCAATCACAGGTGGTAATCTTAATCTGTTTATTGCTCACGACGTTGATGAGCTGGACGGGACCTATGTTGAGCTCAGTCTAAACAAGACTGTTGAAGTGTTGGATTCAGTTGAGCTGGATGTAACCGTGGGAGTTTCTTATTCCTTCGACTACTGGGAAAACGTAATCAACACTGGTGATGACTTCAATCACGCCTACATCACAGTAGGTATGCCAATTAACGCTACTGAGGCCCTGACACTGACACCATATGTGTCATACAGCCAAGGCTTCGACGCTCTTGATTCCGCTACTGGCGATGAAGACGATGAGCTTACCGTTGGTTTGAAGGCTTCCGTTAATTTCTAAGGGAAGAGTTTCAAGAATATCTTACTTACCCGGTTCGCTATGATAGCGAGCCGGGTTTTTTTATGCATTTATGTAAACTCTAGTTACTCTTGGTGTAATGCCTGAAAGAACCGCCCACGGAATGGTATTGGCTTTTTGAGCAACTTCACTGACTAGAATATTCTCACCGAAAAGTTCAACTTCATCACCACTAACACAGTCGGGTAGATTGGAGACATCAACCATAATTTGGTCCATCGTAACTCGCCCCAATAATGAGCATTTCTGTTGCTTAATCCAAACCTTGGCATGCTGCGTGGAAATTTCACGTGGATAGCCGTCGCCGTATCCAATACCCACAGTGGCAACTCGAGTGTCTTTTTCGAGAACCGTATCCCGTCCGTAGGAAATACCGTGTCCTGCGGGTAAGTCACGAACTAAAGAAACTCGAGACTTAAGGCTCATGACTGGCTTTAAGATCGATTGAAATTGAGCCAATGGCGAAATGCCATAAAGCATTAGTCCTGGACGGCAAAGGTTTGTCGTTCTGCTTTGGTAATTCATTAATCCAGCACTGTTTGCTAGATGGCGAAAACGAAACCGCTCAATTCCCAAGGATTCAATCAAACTGTCAAATATCTCAAATTGGGAGTGTGTGAATACCTCATCCTCGTCAGCAGAGGGTAGGTGAGAGCCTATTCCCTCCAGTTCGAGAAAGTCGAGTTTTTCTAGTGCATCGAAATTTTCGACTAATGACTCGGCAAGGAACCCACCTCGGCCCATGCCGGTATCGACCGCCAAATGTATGCGCAGTTTTGTATTAGGATTTATACCAATTCTTGCTGCGGCTATTCTGTTAAAGTCCTCAGCCTCCTCGAGGCTGGAGACACAAGGAGTCCAGTCACGAGCGACAATTTCCTTGCGTTCAGATGGGCATGCAGGTCCCAGCAGATAAATACGCGTGTTGATGCCAGCATTAGCGAGTTGCCGTGCCTCGATTACACTTGCAACACCCATGAACGTGGGGGCTGAGTTGGAGTTTATCTTTTCAAGTTCCGCCGCCATCTCTACGATACCGTGGCCATAACCACCTGCCTTAAGAACTGCCAACACGCATCCTTGATGCTGATTTATTACAGCCGTATAGTTGTGGCGCAGATTAGAAAGATTGATTTCTGCCCAAGTGCGTGGAGGCGATACGGGTAGCGTCGGTTGAGCGTCAGTCACGATCTTTCTATAATCGTTTTTTTGTTTAAGCCCAACTCCAAAAAACAATACCCAAATTACATACCACTGGGCTTGCATCACAGTCAATCGTGCGTTTAATGAGCACGCGACTATGTTTAATACCAAAATACTGACCAAAGAGCAGATTGCTACAATTAAATCGTGGGTAAATGAGGGAGCGCAGCTCGCTGATATACAGCGGAAGATGGAATCAGATCTCGGTCATGGACTGACTTATATGGATACTCGTTTTTTGGTCATTGATCTTGATCTTGAGCTAAAGACTGACGAGCCCGATGAGAATCAATCACCCAAAGAAACCGTTCCAGCTGAAGTGGATCCAACCGAGCTTACTGAGGATGATATTGAAGTGTTGCCGCATGATTCGGCCACTACAAACGTAAAAGTTACGGTGGATGAAATTGCGCGACCTGGAGTAATGGCGAGTGGCCGAGTGACTTTCTCTGATGGGCAGGCTGGCATGTGGTATGTAGATGAAATGGGTAGACTGGGGGTAGATCCAGAGAATGAGGGCTATAGCCCCTGCGAATCTGATATCTTGGCGTTCCAGAAGGAGCTGCAGCGTGTAGTCGGGTAGCTTGGGCTTGTAACTTGTTTTTCTGGTGGACATAATTACTCTAATCTCATGAAGATATTCAATTTGAGTTGTTACGTACTCGCATATGTCTTTTTTGTCGTTCCATTTGCCGGCGCAGCTACGGAGGCACAGGCTGCGGCGATCATCACTGAGTATGCAGATGCGCAGAAGCTTTGGCTGGCAGAGATGAAACTGGCCCCTAACGCGGCTTCTCTTCAGATGATTAGGAAGAAGCAGCCTGATGCGGCGGCTTATGGCAAGCGCCTAAAGCGCCTCTTAAATCGGGATTTAGATAAGCAATGGACTCTTAAATATGGAGCCTGGTTATTAGAAAATGACACTAATCTCACAGCGAGTTCACAGCGCGCATTACTCAATGCGCTGGAAAAAAACCACATTAAGAGTCCTCAGCTTGGTAGCTTTGTCATGGCAATGGTATACTTACGTCAAAATAATGAGCCTATGCGTGCTGGCAAAATTCCTCTGCGGTCACGAGGAATGCAATTGTTAGAAAAAATCAAAATAACGAATCCTGATCCAAAGGTTCAGGGCCAAGCTGCACTCAGTCTCGCGCTGATGCTTTCATCTCTGGGCGAGGGTGGACAGGTGATGCGGCAGAGGCTAGCCAATTTGCGTGAAGCTGTAAAAAAGAGCGCCGACGTTAAAGTGGGTAACACAGTTGTCGCAGATATTGTCAAGGATCAGCTCTACATCATTACCCGCCTCTCCAATGGCAGGGAGGCTCCAAACCTAATCGGAGGTGACTCTGCGGGTAGGGTAGTAAATCTTAGGGATTATCGGGGTAAGGTAATTTTGCTCGTTTTTTGGTCGAGTTTTGACACCGATTTAGCTCGGATGGATAAGGCATTAAAAATCTTGCGTAGGATGAATCAAATAAATGCAGAAAAGCCATTTGCCATTCTTGGGGTTAATCGTGATTCACTTGAAAACCTGCGCGCGCTGGAAGCAGATCGTATCGTCACGTGGAGAAACATCTCAGATCCCGAGGGGAAAATTGCCAAAGCGTATCGTATTGGGAGTTGGCCACACTGCATTGTCTTAGATCAAGATGGGGTAATCCGCTACGGTGGTGCAATTGGTTCATTCGCCGATGCTGTAGTTACAGACATGCTGAGACCAAAGCCAGCCGTCAAAACTCCTTAGAGTAATCTTGGGATTAGAAGTATCACAGCGACGATGATAATGATCCCAAGGATTTTTTGCATCATTTGCGGTTTAAGGCTCGTCGCGCCGATGAAGCCGCCGGCCATACCTCCGAGAAATACAGCCACAATTAGAGTGAGGTAGTTGAGGATTTCTACATCATGATGTTGTAATCGGGAAATCATCCCCGTGAGCGAATTTAGCCAAATGAAAATAGCACCGCTGGAAGCGGCTTGTTTTTCATTACCAAGACCAAGAATAATAATTAGAGGGACAAGATAAATCCCGCCTCCAATACCAACAACTCCAGCTATAAAGCCAAGAGCAGTGCCGGCGATCATACTCACTATCAGCTTTTTTGTGCCTGTTATATTCCATCTCACTTTAACTGAACGCAGGAAAAAGATGCGAAAAACAACCAACAGTAGTGATGCTAGAAGTATTGCGTAGAACCACCGCTTAGGTAACTGAAGAGATCCTCCAAGATAGGCCATGGGTAGTGAAGTGACTAGGAATGGCGTGATCAACCTCCATGATGCATGATGATGGCGAATAAATTGATAACTGGCAGCAGAAGTGACCACCAGATTTAGACTAAGAGAAATCAAAGGTATGCTTAGTGGAGGTAGTCCTAACGCAGCCATTATGGCTGTGTAGCACGAACCACCCCCAAGGCCAACTGAGGCACTTATATAAGAAATACCGAGAAAAACAGTGGCAAGCAGGATCAGAGTGGAAATGTCCAGCATGGTATCTTGAGAAAACGTATTTGCGCGAATGTGTCAAGTGATGAGCTAGTGAATTATCGTTGATAAGTATACATTGTCTGATGTTCGATTATGTAGGATGAATCATCAAGATGCTTGTATGCCTCATTGTGGTAGATTTAATTATATTTTACCATACAAGTCATATGAATGTCAGCTGTTTCGCTTGATGCATAAATCTTAGAGATTATGATCTGGTAGCAACACGATGTTTCAAAGATCATGTGCTTCTGCCAATTATTATGAATAATCCATTTCGTAAGGACCTCGTTTCCCGCAGTCAGCCTGAGGCATGTACAGTTGTCATCTTTGGTGCTACCGGAGATTTGACTCATCGTAAGCTCATTCCAGCGTTGTATAACCTTCAGCTCGAGGGTGCGCTGCCTGCTGGGGTTAAGATCGTAGGATTTGCCCGCCGAGAAAAAACCGATCAGCAATTCCGTAACGGGTTAGAGGAAATTAATCGTAAAGTCTCACGCAGTGGACACGACGACGAAGTTTGGGCCGATTTTGCCCAGAAGATTCATTATCACCAAAGCGAATTTCAAGATGCAGATGGCTATAAGAGGCTAGCTGAAAGTCTGGAGGAGATTGATCAGGAGCGTGGAGGTAAAGGAAACCGCTTGTTTTACATTGCTAGTGCACCTTCGTTTTTTGATGATGTGTTAGAGTCGCTTAAGGATGCAGGGTTAAATAGTTGCCGAGCTGGTTGTTGGTCGAGAGTCATTGTTGAAAAACCCTTCGGGATTGATTTACCGTCTGCGCAACACCTCAACGAGGTAGTTAACAAGACGTTTCAAGAGAAAGATACCTACCGAATTGACCATTACCTAGGGAAGGAAACGGCGCAGAACATCATGGTATTACGTTTTGCAAATGCCATTTTTGAACCTCTCTGGAATAACAATTATATTGATCATATTCAGATCACCTGTGCCGAAAATTTGGGTATGGAAGGTGGACGAGGAGGTTATTATGACAAAGCGGGTGCTCTGCGTGATATGGTGCAAAATCACCTCTTGCAGCTATTGAGTTTAGTGGCGATGGAGCCACCTACAGACTTGACTGCCGATGGCGTGCGTGATGAGAAAGTTAAAGTGCTACGTTCATTGCGTCAGTGGGACACTCCTGAGTTGGTTGCCGAAAATGTTGTCCGCGCTCAATACACCGAAGGTCACGTTGATGGAGAAAAGTGTGTTGGCTATTGCCAGGAAGATCGAGTTGATCCTGATTCTAAGACGGAAGCTTATGTTGCTCTTCGTATCATGATTGATACCTGGCGCTGGAGTGGTGTTCCTTTTTTTGTGCGTATGGGTAAGCAACTACCGAAAAAAGCGACTGAGATCTCGGTTCATTTTAAGGAGCCACCCACGGTGCTTTTTAATGCTCTTTCTGGGGGAGTGCCTGGTGGTAATGTGTTGGTAATCCGTATCCAGCCAGATGAAGGAATATCTTTGCGTATGGTTTCCAAAATTCCAGGGGCGAGATTACGCCTTGAGCCAGTGAAAATGGATTTCCATTACTCTACGAGTTTTGGAAAGGGTAGTCCAGAAGCCTACGAACGATTGTTATTAGATTCGATGGCGGGAGATGCGACTCTTTTTGCGCGCCGAGATGAAGTTGAGGAAGCGTGGAAGTTCATTGATCACATCGAGAGTGCTTGGCACGAATCTTCGAATCCGCCTCCGGTAGCAGATTATGTTGCTGGAACATGGGGGCCCAAAGAAGCTGATGATTTACTTGCTGAGGGTGGGCGTAAGTGGAGAAGGCTCTAAATAATGACTAGATGGAAGATGTAATTCGACAGAGCCAGATGCAGATCCTTGGTAAAGAGGTAACCATCGGTAGTGTAGATAGGGAGTTGAGGTTGTTATGGGAGCAAGATAAGGCGAGCACCAATGCCTCGCTGATGAACCTCGCCGTTTACTCGGAAAATGACGGTGCCATACTGCGAAACTCAGATCTTGTGCAAGAAATTACGCGTGAGCATGCGTGTCGTGCTATTTTAATAGGCATCGATCGAGATGATCCAAAGGCATCAATCCGCGCGTGGATCACTGCGCATTGCCACTTGCGCCATGGAAGAAAAAGTGTCTGCTGTGAGCAGATTGCGTTTCAACTGACTGGGCGTGCGACTGGACGATTACGTAACACGGTGTTTGCGCATCTTAACAGCGACTTACCGCTTGTCTTTTGGTGGCAGGGAGAATTGTCGTCTATTTTTTCAGAGCGACTTTACAGCTTGATTGAACGGTTTGTATTCGACAGCTCGCAGTGGAGTGACCCAGCTGAATCATTTAAGTGTATTGAGAGAGCATTGAAAGATGCGAACAATTTCTCACCCATGGATATGGAATGGACGCGGAGCTATGCGGTGCGTTTAGCAGTAGCCGGGCTCTATGATGACCCGCTTGCAAAACAATCTTTAGAATACACCAATTCGATCCGTATTAAGGTACATCCTAATCACAAGATGGCAGGCTTGCAGCTCCTCGCATGGATAATTCAGAGTAATGGATGGAAACCTCTAATGGATAAGCGACAAGATACTGAAATTTCAGATCGATTTTGTTTTGAAACTAACGAGGGCGTCGAGGTTACCGCAGTTGTGGAAACAGCTTCATCCGCTGCACCAATTGCGGAACTTGAGATGTTATCGCCTGATTGCACTATGAGAGTATCGCGTGGGGCTGATTCTCGATACCTTTATCAGTTACTAAATGTGGGCAGTCATCGAGTGGAGCAATCAACTCCAGTATCGGGTAATGATCCCGCAGAATTGTTTATGGCCCAGTTGTCACGTGGCGGTAAGAACTCGCTTTTCCGCATGATCATACCCACATTCCTCAGTTTTCTCGGAGTGAATGAGGAGGAGATTTACGGGAGCAATGTTGAGTAATCTTCAAAAAAATGGATGCATCTTAATGATGCATCCATAGGAAATGTGTTTTAAAGTATCTTTTAGAATGTGCCGCTGATACCGGCACCAATGATGTCAACATCACCCCCAATCTTTCCAGTGAATAGTGCCTCGTTGCCTCCGTTTGCCTCTGAGTATACTGAAACGTCATCGGCAAAGATATGGGTATAACCAATATCAAGATTGTAGTTATCGGTTAGCTTAATGGTGGCTCCAATACTTGCCCATATGCGATCACCGTCAGGGATACGAAGAGTCCGGTCTGATGTGTTGACTGGGCTTTCGTCAAGAGAGAGACCGGCACGGAAGGTCAGGCTATCACTGTGCTTGTAGGTAGTGCCGATAGCGAAACGGAAAGCATCATTCCAGTTTTCCTGAACAACTAATGCTGGGTCTGCAGGCGTATCGGTTTTTGGTGCAAGCGTTTTAAATTTACTCCAGTTTGTCCAGATGACGTCGGCATGAATAGCCCAACTATTATTGAGTTCGTGGTAGGCACTTATCTCAATGCTGTCGGGTAGCTCGACATCAAGAGTAGCATCAACTTTAGTGCCTGGTGCTCCCAGTGGAGGACCAAATTTGGCATTGCCATCAATGGTTAGATCAATACTCGATCGATAGTGCACACCAAGTCGAGTATTATCATTGATCTCATATAGAATACCAATATTCCAGCCAATGGCCCAATCCTCACCCTCAAGATCAAATAAGGTGGCTCCGCCGAGAGTGTTGGATAGTCTGCCTTCAGCGTGCATGATGTCGATGCCCACACCCAGGGTCACTTGTTCGTTAAGCCTTACTGCAACAGATGGGTTAGCTGTAACTGTGGTGATTTCGCTGAGATCAGTGCCTACTTGTGCGGCAAAGCTATCCGAATAGTCGGTGGCGAGCCCAAAAGATGAGAACATACCGAAGCCTACACTAATATTGTCAGTGATTTTTCGAGTATAGTAGAAGTAAGGAACTAAGGCCTCTGTGGCGACATCGGAATCGCTGATGCTTGCATTAGTTGGGCCGCCCGTACCTTTTAAATTAACGTTTGGTTTGATATACTGCAGACCTACGGAATAAGAACTGTCGTCCAAGAGGATGATTCCTGCAGGGTTGGATGATAAGACCGATGCATCGTCAGCAATAGCGGCTTCACCTGAGAATGCGCGTCCTAGACCTGAGACAGAACGTTCTTGGAGCTGGAAACCTGCGCCGAGAAGAGGAGCAGAGGTGATGCCAAGCATTGCTAATATAGTGGTGTATTGATTTGTTTTCTTCATGATGTGTATGCCTTCAATTATTGGAGACAGTTCATAATCAATGGATTATACCTGGCATCAAGATAAAAGCGAAGATGTTGATCAACATTTGGACAGAAAGGGATTGTTTTTTTGTTCTAGTTTCACGCTTGTTAGTGGTCCATGTCCAGGGCACAGAACGGTAGTGTAAGGTAGCGTCATTAGATTATGTTGTGCTGTTTTAAGAGATAGTTTGTAGGTGCTTTCTCCTGAGGTTCCGCCCATTGAGCCTGCGAAAACTGCATCGCCAACAATACAGATCGGGGTTTCAAGCCCCTCGTAGTAAAAAGCTCGAGCAGGCGACATATGCCCACTGACATCTAACGACGTGATGGGTCCATTTTCGGTTTTGATTAGAGCTTTGTGATCCAAATCCTCTGGGTATAAGACGGGTGTATTCTTGAATGCTTCTGTGCAAGCAGTGTGATCATGGTGTCGATGTGTGATGAGCAAACGCGCGATTTTGAGACCTTTTGAGTGTATTAGCTGAATAAGTTCGTCGGCATTCGTTCCTGTATCGATCACTGTGGCGGTGGTTCCGTGCTCAATGATGTATGCATTGACGCCGGCATGCCCGAAAGGGGAGATGATCTGATAAAGCCCTTTGGGAGACTCAATACTGGGGTAATAATTGGGTAAATTTGACAATGCGACGCCGTCAAGTTTCAGTACGTTTGCCACCCGTTTGATATCCTTGGGTCTGTTGCCGCCGGCAAGTAAGTCTTGGAGTATTTCAATGTTCATGCCCGCTTTATCGGCAAGCTGCTCTGTGGAAAGGTTTTGGCCGCGCATTGCCTTAGCGATGATATCGCAAGGGTCGTCTTCGATTGGTATAGTTGTGTTGGACATTTAAAATTGTGTTAGTGTCTATGTATGGAATAATCTGGTGGTATGATCAATGTAGTATGCGCAATTATCCGTAATCCACAGGGGGAAGTGCTTGCGTGTCAGCGTCCTGAAGGCAATTTGTTTGCTGGTAAGTGGGAGTTTCCGGGTGGAAAAATTGAGCCAGGTGAACACCCCGAGCATGCATTGTCTAGAGAGATTCTTGAAGAACTAAGTTGTGAATTAAGTGTGCTCAGACCACTCGATGTTGTTACTCATAAGTATGATGATTTTTCAATCCGGTTAATGCCTTATCTCTGTATCATCAAGTCTGGTAAGATAAACCTTCGTGAGCACAATGCTATGCGTTGGCTGGAAATCAAAGAGTGTTGTGAGCTTGATTGGAGTGCTGCCGACATACCCATATGGAGAGCATTGTTATGACTAGAATTAGGCTGATCTCATCGGCCAATGGCGATGCGATTGGCAAGTGATTCCGGTAAGCCCGCGTCTAAGATTTTTTGCTGTGCCGTTTGTAAATCATATTCTACACGTCGAAAAATTACGGTATTCTTGTTCAGATCGTAAATACAGTAGGATGCTCTCCAATCGCCATCACGAGGTTGTCCTACTGACCCCGCATTGATGAAATATTTTTGTCCGGCTTCGATTGTGATCGAATTTGCAGGAATCTTTTGCACAACTGATCCATGAGTGAATATGCATGGCACATGAGTGTGACCGCAAAAACACACCGGTGTCACCTGATAAGAGAAGTGTGCCATGGCATCAAATTTGTTGGTTGCGTAGTTCCATGAGGATGGTTGATCGAGAGTTGAGTGAACGACAGTGAAATCGTGCACTTGGCGTACCATTCTCAGGCGAGCTAGCCATTGCCTCTGATCTGGGTTGAGTTGCTCACGAGTCCAGAGCAAAGCTTCGGCTGCGGTTGCGTTCATCATATCCAGAGAGGTGTCGTGGCCGCAGTCTTGATCGTGGTTCCCTTTGACTACTGGACATTTCATGGATTTGACTTTTTCCAAGCATTCAGCAGGGCTTGCATTGTAGCCGACAACATCGCCCAGACAGACATAACTGTTGCAGCTTTGCGACTCAGCATCAGCGAGAACTGCGTCAAGCGCTTCAAGGTTTGCGTGAATATCACTGAAAATGGCTACTTTCATGTCTAATACTGGAAACAATCAATGACCTCGGAGCAAACTTAGGGAAAGAAAAAAACTAAAGAGAGTTAATAAAGAGAGGTGCAAGAGGAAGGGGTTGCGCCATAGGGGTAATTGATTCGTTATTTGGCTTGGGAGAAGCGGCGCGTATGCTGTTGCAATTTGCATTCATGATTGAGATGAGTGGAATCGGATAGTTACGAGTAAATCTCCCAAGGGCTATTGATCTGGGGTTGGGATGCCGAGCTTGATTGCGAGTTCCCGCCGCTTATCCAGCACGCCATCCATAGGGTAGGATATATGTCTATTTTTCCAGTAATTCGTTAACCAAGTGTATTGAGTTTTATCATCGGGAAAGAGGTCTTTATCAGGAATTGGAATCTTCTCTGGAAGTTCAGCCGCATTTTGTAGTGCAAATAAACAACAAATTAAGTTAGGTAAGTGGTTGTCGGAAGTTGACAAGAAAAGTTCTGTTCCATCATTAAGGGCCTCTTTTTTTCGCGCGGGAATACGTGCAAGAGAATAGAACCTAAATCTCTTGTATTGTTTGCGCTTGTATCCTGGCATTGTCTGGGTTGCCAATGAATTGTCGTAATGTGTTACGGCACGTTGGAGATCTGGCAGCTTAAACCGATCACTCCACAGGCGAGCAAGTGAGATGTGTAGTTTCCAGTTTTCAGGGTTCTGTCGTACGCCTTCCTCAAGAAGAGCAGAGCCTTTGTCGATGTACAGCTTACGCAGTGCTTTGCGGCGCAGCGGGCTGAGGTTTCGATCCTCATTGTAGTGAACTGATGCATTGGTATGCAGATGCCATGCACCCGTATCCCAATAATGTGTTGTTTGTGGCTGTAATGTGGTGATGACTCCGTAGCTTTCCTCTAGCTTGATCCAATCAAGTTTTTCAAAATGGATAAAAGCGCGAAGGTTCCACATTGCGGCTACCAGCGACCGCAGACCACCCAATGCCACCGCAGCGCCCGTTTGTCCCAGTTGCAGATTGGTTCCTTGCTTAAGCGATGGTTGGATTAGTTGATTTTCAACCATGTCCTTATTGAGTTGATCCTCATAGCTTAGTTTAGCAGCGCCAAATCCTATGAGCACACAAAGAATGACAACAATTTGGAAAACAATACGCATGTTAAAATTCTTTTTTCCGGAAAGTAAACCATGCCAAAACGCTGTAAATGCCGGTGTAAAACAGGGTCAAGACAGTAAGTTTTTTGATGATGCTTGTGGACACAGTTTTGCCCTCGATGGTAGCATCAATGATGTTGTATAATTGAAAATCTGGGAAGATGAGTGCGACTCCCTGAGATGCTACTTTCAATTCTTGAGAAACGTTAGTGCCATGACTGTGTAACCAATAATTGCGAGCATCCGCGGTGAAGTGGCCAACGAAGTAGATGACAACTGATATGACGATGGTAAATAGCGTAGAGCTTGAGAATGTGGATATGAGCAGCGCTATAGATGCCATAATTGTAGCCTTAAAAAAGATTGCAGCTACGCCTGCGTGTAGATCCCATGTCACGCCTTGTTGTGTAATGGAATCATGACGCATCTGTATGTATTCCCTCGGCCAACCTTGCACTCGAGCTTTTTCTAGTTCCACAGCGAGCAGACCATCAGTTCGGTAGTTGAGAATTATACACAACAAGCCGTCCATCAGTAGGAGCGAGACAACGACGAGTAAAAGGACGCCTGATAGTTTTCCTATCAGGTAATCGAGACGCGGAACAGGTTTGCTTAATATGGTGTAGAGTGTGCGATCTTCCAAATCTTTGGGGATGAGTAACGCGGTAGCGGCAATGGCAAAAAGCACCGAAAACATGGCCATCGATCCCATGGCTGTACTTTTGAGTATGATAAGTTCCTGTTCTGCCGTATCTTCCGTAGTTCGACTATAGGGCATTTCAAAGAAACTTGCGGCAATCATGAGTATCGCAAAGACTGCGAGGAAATAGAACACTTTCATCCGCACCAGTTGGGTAAAGGTGTGGCTTGCAATAACCAGAATACGGCTTGGGGAGAAGAAACTGTTTTTACGCATGATCTCCTCCTTTCTTATTTGTTGAAGCAATATCAATATGGGGGAGGGTATCCCTGTCGGCTAGCAACGAATCAGATTTCCTAGCTTCGTCTAAGAATAATCTTTCTAGAGTTGTCCGTGGTTTCCCCATTCTTACGAACTCAGTATTCTTGGAATCATTAATTACATCACGGATTTTTGTAAGCGTGTGATCACTGGCGTGACGGATAACCACCTCTGTCTGGTCTTCGATGGCGATGAGATCATCAAGTCGGCCCTCCTTGACCAGACTTCCCTTAAATATAATACCAACGTGATCGCAAACCTCCTGCACTTGTTCTAGTAGATGGGAGCAGAGAAAGACCGTCACACCACGCTCCTTGAGGCTAACGATCAAATCACGTATTTGGCGCGATCCCACGGGATCGACTCCTGCAGTTGGCTCGTCGAGAATAAGCAAGCGAGGTTCGTGTATGAGTGCCTGTGCTAGCCCTATCCGCTGAAGCATGCCTTTTGAGTAACCGCCAATTCGGCGTTTGCGTGCATCTTGGAGCGATACCATCTCAAGCATTTCATCGACGCATGATTTTATTTTTTTCCCACGCAACCCACAAAGTTTTGCGTAAAACTGGAGTGTCTCCTCGCCGGTGAGGTGTTTATAGAAGTAAGGGTTCTCAGGCAGAAAGCCTATCTCTTGTCGTGAATCTGTCTTGAGTGAGTTCTTACCAAAGACATGGCAACTGCCTGCAGTCGGGCGTAGGAGCCCGAGCAGGGCCTTCATTGTTGTCGATTTACCTGAGCCATTTGGTCCGATCAGACCGTAGACCTCACCTGGCATTATCTTTAGTGAAACGTCATTTACAGCACGCACTTTCGTCTTCCTGAAGGGCGATGGGAATTCCTTCACGAGGCGATTGATTTGGACAGCGGGTGTTTCCTCCATAACTCTATACAATGGGTTAGATTAACGGGAACTGCTCATGGCGCAACAGCAATTCAGCATCATTCTGTTTTTTACATACACATAGCTAAGAATTGATTACTGCTTGCCGTCACATAATAAGTGTGAAAACTATTACACTTATATCATTTGTTGCTCTTTTCACTCTCACAAGCTGTTTTTAGGTGGATAGCACCATCACTGTAAAAAAGATGGTAGCGGTACTGTCACAGAAATCACTCACTTTGGGGAGCAAATGAAAAAGTTTATAATGCGTAGGGCAGCTGGAGATCCTTTGGCGGTGATTATCGATAAGGCTAAGACGCGAGAGTGTGCCAATAGAATGGGCGAGGGCGTGGAGCTAATCAGTATTGAGAAGATTAATACCGACGGTAAGCTGGGCTTAAAGGCTGGTTATAAGTTTTCCGATATCAACAAGCTGAAATACAGCGTCCGTGATGCGATGAACGAGGCTGCGAGTCCGGTGATATGGTCTTATGGTGCAGGGAAGGCAGATGATACAGGGAAGGCAGTGACTTTTAAATTTAAGGACGACAAACTTACCATCATACAGAAGAAACCAGATACCGCCATGGCCAATAATGAAGTGACCGAACCCGAGGGAGTGAATCCTCAGATATCTGCTCATGCAAAGGCCATGATAGGGGGCATGCGTGTTACTACCAAAGTGAAGATCGATTCTGGCATAGCAAAGACTGATGCTGCCGACGTAGACGGTAACGTCATTACTCTAATGGACATTTCGATAGATGCGATCATGGCTGAGCCAGATAAAATCAGAGCTCTACGTAGTGGGGGTTTTGATAAAGCTAAGGCAGCTCTTAAGGGTGTTGAGAGAATCAAATTTGAGGTCAAAGAATCTGTCTCTGTAGAGATGAGGTAAATGACAATCTCTAAGTCACGTTAGATCAAAAACTCTTCGATCTTGTTTCGTGATGGGTAGTTTTGTTTCCCAAAAGAAAACGCGCCGATCAGTAGACCGGCGCGACAAACAAAACACGATATGAAAATAATCGTATAAAAGGGGATGGCATTCTATGCCTCTGCCTGCATGGATTCTTTGCGGGCTTTCTTGATTATACTGCCAACGGTGTCGGATGGTTGTGCACCCTTGGTAATCCAGTCGTCGGCCTTGGCAACGTCTAAAGTGTAATTCACACCTTCTTCCATGGGGTTGTATGTGCCAATTTGCTCGATATAACGTCCGTCGCGACGCTTTCGGCTGTCCACTGCTACGATCTTGTAGAAAGGACGATCTTTGGTGCCTTGGCGGTTGAGTCTGAGAGTAAGCATGAAATGATGGGTAAAATGAATGAGCCAGAAGTGGCGGGAGCGGGAAATTGTACGAATACATGTCGTTTGCCAAGCGAAAAATAACACATTCGGCTCTATTTCGCATTTTCATTCCCAAAATTACTGCTATCAACCCGCACCGCTCGATTTTGGAAGTTACATATTGAGCGTCTATACCCTAAATTTTTTTATCAGTATGTTTATCGATCATATTAGAATTTACGCCGAAGCTGGTGACGGTGGCAATGGTGTCGTCCACTTTCGTCGAGAGAAATTTAGGCCCAAAGGAGGACCTGATGGTGGTGATGGTGGAAACGGTGGACATATCATACTTAAGGTAGACCCTGCTGTGGACAACCTGAAAGCCTATTCATATGATCCCAAATTGATCGCTAAGAACGGTGAACACGGAGCGGGTAACCGGAAACACGGGAAATCCAGCAAAGACAGAATTGGTAAAGTTCCGCCCGGCACAGTGGTCTACCGAAGTAATGCATCTACGGTTTCCGAGGCAGTGGAGCTTGAGCGAGGTGGAGAAGGGGTCGACCTCGAACCTATCGCTGATCTTACTGAGTATGGAGATGAATTTGTGCTATGCGCAGGAGGTAAGGGAGGTAAAGGCAACTGGCATTACAAGTCATCTACTAACCAAGCTCCTGAAGAGCATACACTGGGGACGGAGGCCGACTTTGGCGTATTTTATTTGGAATTACGACGTATTGCGGATGCTGGAATGGTCGGGTTTCCTAATGCTGGCAAGTCTACGCTGGTGAATAAGCTTTCTCAAGCGGCTCCGAAAATTGGGAATTACCCGTTCACAACACTCAATCCTATGGTTGGTGTGGTTGAGTTTCCAAAATACCGTCGTTGCACGATAGCAGATATTCCAGGGTTAATCGAAGGTGCCCATGAGAATCGTGGGCTCGGACACGAGTTCCTGCGTCATATCACCCGATGCAAGCTCCTTCTCTTTGTGATTGATATGGCGGGTAGTGAAGGTCGTGATCCCATCGAGGATCTCCAAACACTGA
The DNA here is from genome assembly GCA_003527555.1 of Verrucomicrobiales bacterium. Taxonomy (GTDB): domain Bacteria; phylum Verrucomicrobiota; class Verrucomicrobiia; order Verrucomicrobiales; family Akkermansiaceae; genus Oceaniferula. Next base: position 24,999 of record DPWT01000066.1, read on the forward strand.
GAACTGAAATCAAGATGTACGATGATGATTTGTCAAAATTTGAGTGGATTATTATCGCCAATAAAATGGATATTGACGGTGCTGAAGAAAATCTTGTTACTTTCAAACAACGCTTTCCGAAGCAAACCATTGTCTCGTTATCTGCGGATACCGAGGAGGGACTTGGAGGCTTACGCGAGGAGCTGGATAAACGCGTGGGCTACAGGCGAGATGTTAGTTAAGGTGTGGGGGGTGCGGTTGAATTGCGGCGTGGCTAACTCGCAGGACGAGGCAACAGTAACCTGTTTTTACCATTTTTGGTAATACAAGTAATGATCGTCTGACAAGATACAGCGTTCTGTTCACCTAGGCGCCATCAATATGCTAGGCATTGTAATCTTTATTTACTCAGGAATTGAGTGATAGATTTGCTCAAGAGTAAGTACACCATATGCAGTAACCAAGACAGGATCGCTCTCCCACCATCTTGCGTTGGCGCTGTTGAGCCATGATCCATCTTCTCGCTGTTTTGAGAGAAGTTGGTTGCCAAGATCAGGACGCCAGTCAGCTTCCCTGCCGTCTTTGAGTTTTAGTTTGTCGATATTGGCTGCAGCAAGCGCTTTCGCCATTGCATGGTAATAGTAGTAGAGCCCTTGCTGACCTAGTTCGGGATGTTCTTTGGTTGCCAGACCGGCATTTTCTTTCACGGAATAATGTTCGCTCAGCCACTTTTTAACGGCCTTGACGCGTATGTCCTGCTCGTCAAGGTCGGCATAAATCAATGAGAGTAGTCCGGCGTAGGACATTGAACCGTAGCCTCGAAGCTGTTCAGTTCCATCGGGTAGTACGTAGGGATCAGCCTTTGAGCCACCGACGTAGTAGTTGAATGAGCCATCATTGCTAATGCCCTCAGTCTTGTTGGTTTCTCTGAGGTTTTGCACGCGAGAAACAAATCCAATTGCTGCATCCCAGTCTAGTTCAGGCTGTTTGCCATTGGCGTTGTCACGGGCGATGTGGCGGGAGAGCCTCAGAGCCTCGATTGATAGGTGGGTGTTGGAAAGATCCGAGTGCTTATAAGTGCCGCCGTAGCCAATTCCACCCAGGTGTTTTTTGTCGAGGTCGCCGAGGTTGCCCGGGGTAGCCTGCATAGCGATCAAGTAATTACGGGCTTTAAGGATAGCGGGGTGGTATTTATTGTTCCCTGATGCCACTAGCGCAACAATGGACGTGGCTGTGTTGTAAGTAGCGAGTCCTGATCCATAAATTCCACCATCTTCTTTTTGTTGCTTTGCCAGCCAGTCTAGGCCTTTGCGAACGTAATCAGCATCCTTGTAGGTGGGTGAACGCAGCGCGCAACTCAAGGCGAGAGCTGTGTATGCAGGATAATTAGCATCTCTCCAGAAGCCTTTGGCGTCTTGTTGTGTCTTGAGATAGGCGTTGCCGCGTTCAATAGCTCGTTTGCTCTCCAGTTTAATTGATAGCAATGGCTTGTCACTGCGTTGCGCAGCGAGCGGTAGGCAGGTAGCGATACTTAAGGTGAGAATGGAGCTTACAATTTTCATATCGTTATGGTGTGAATGTGGCGGAGATTCAGGGTGCGACGAGCGGCGAGGCAACCACGGTATGAGGTGGAAATGCTTTACCTCTATCCTTTATAATAACGTAGTTGAACGATTATTCTTTGTTTTTTTTCACAGAGAATCTCTGACGTCGTTTAATCTTGCTCGGCGAGCCAACGCTCCACTTCAATGGCAGCAGCGCAGCCTTGGCCGGCGGCAGTGATGGCCTGTCGGTATTCCGTATCGGAAATATCACCTGCGGCGTATATGCCATCCACGCTCGTACGGGTGCCTTGCTTTTGAAGGATGTAGCCATTTTCATCTGTTTCCACCAGCCCATTTAGAAAACTGCTATTTGGGGTGTGACCGATGGCCATGAACACGCCCTCGACTTCAAGTTCTGAGGTGTCGCCCGTCTGGGTGTCAACAAGCTCAACAGCGCGAATATCTCCCTTTTCGTTGGTTAAATACTGCTTGATACCGGAGTTCCAGATGACTTCAATTTTTTCATGCTCAAGTGCACGTTGAGCCATGATCTTGGATGCGCGGAGCTCATCGCGCCGAACGATCAGGTGCACTTTGCTAGCGAACTTTGTTAGGAATGTCGCTTCCTCACAAGCTGAGTCACCTCCGCCCACAACGCAGACCGGAACGTCGCGGTAGAAGGCTCCGTCACAAGTCGCACATGCAGTCAGTCCGTGTCCGCCTTTAGTCAGTTCCTCTTCGCCTGGGAGCCCGAGATAGCGAGCTGAGGCACCGGAACAAATGATGACCGCCTTCGTCTGGATATCCTTAGAGCCCACCTTGAGGGTGAATGTGCCGTCGTCTTCCTTGGTTACGGTTTCTACCTGACCAAATTCGACGCGAGTACCGAATCGTTCCGCCTGTTGCTGCATACTAACCATTAACTCGGGACCGGTAATTCCTTCGGGGAATCCGGGGAAATTTTCTACATCCTATAGACAATTTGCCAAAAGTTTACGGAATCTATACTGGAGGATTTATAGGTTTCATAATCTTAATGGCAATTGGTGAACAGATGGGTATGTCTGCAAAAGCAATAGGTGTTGCTTTTGTTGCTTTTACAATATTCATCTATGCATTAATTGGTTATCTATCAAGAACAGCACAAGCAGATGCGTATTACGTAGCTGGAAGACAAGTGCCTACTGTATTCAATGGAATGGCAACAGCAGCAGACTGGATGTCTGGTGCTTCATTCGTTGCAATGGCAGGTGGTATTTACTTTAAAGGTTATGGATATATGGCACTACTTGTTGGTTGGACTGGTGTTACATATTAGTTGCAACTTTATTAGCACCATACTTAAGAAAATTTGGATGTTACACAGTTCCAGATTT
>DPWT01000016.1 GCA_003527555.1 Verrucomicrobiales bacterium
TTCCTGGCGATAGTTAACTTTTTATTTTCTGCACCTTTCGTGCTTGACCACCGGCAGTATGATCCCTAGCTTCCGCCTCCCTGCTCGCTTGCACAGCGTTGCAACTAGCAGTCAACCATTTCCCAAACCAATAGAAATTCATATGAGAGGTATTGAAATCCAGAAAAATGAGCCCGTAGATCGAGCTCTGAAGCGTCTTAAAGGTCTACTCGATTCCGAAGGGATTCTTGAGGAAATGCGCCGTCGCCGCTCATTCGAGACTGTGACTCAGCGTAAACAGCGCAAAGAGCGCACTGCATCCAAGCGCCATGCTATCCGCTGGAAATTCCAGAGGGTAAAGCCTGTAGAGGACACAGAGTCCTAAGACTCGGCTCAGAGAGATTCCTGATAAAATTTTATAGAGCACTCCGTTAAGCGGAGTGCTTTTTTTGTGGCTATCAGCCTAGTTTTAAAAAATGAGCACATTTTCCACCATTTTAAAGTTGTCAATCTAGCGTCTCGACACTAAACCCTCCCCGCGCCTGTTTCACAGCAGATCGCAATATAACAGTAATGGCCCGATAGCTCAGTTGGTAGAGCAGAGGATTGAAAATCCTTGTGTCCCTGGTTCGATCCCGGGTCGGGCCACCACTGTTGAATGATCAACCAACCGCTACAGAAGTATTTTCTTTGGCGGCTTTTTTTACCCCTTTTTACATGCGTATCGCCATCGGAGATATTCACGGCTGCCTAACGTCGCTTGAGACAATGCTGGATGTTCTTCAGCCTAACAAAACAGATCTAGTTATCACCCTGGGCGATTACGTGGATCGAGGGCCAAACTCGAAAGGTGTGATTGATCGGCTTTTAGAATTTAGAAAAAATCACAACCTCGTCCACCTCATGGGCAACCATGAAATTCAGATGATTCGCGCACTTGAAGCCCCACATCATAGGGAGCGATTTCTCAGCGCGCTCTGCGGTGGTATGGAAACTCTTAACTCCTATGGCGGCAGTTTTGATGATATCCCTGATGAGCATTGGAGGTTTATTAAATCAGCCGAGCTTTATCACGAGCTGGACAATCATATCCTTGTTCACGCCGGCATAACAAGCGATACACCCGTCGAGCTGCAAGACCAAGAAACATATTACTACCAGCGCTTCCATAGCCAGAAACCTCATATCTCCGGTAAAACTATCGTTTGTGGCCACACCATCCAAGGCGACTTACCAAACAATCAAGGGCACGCTATCTGCTTAGACACTTGCGCATATGGTGGCGGCTGGCTAAGTGCGATAGATGTCGATAGTGGCACAATCTGGCAGACAAACGAGCAAGGCGAAAACCGACTACTACAGCTAGATAAACTCTAAAAAAGCCGTCTAGCTTGTAATAAAAAACGGCGCGCCACTTTCGTGACACGCCGATGAGTAATTTGATTTTTGGGTAACGCGATGGTTAGTCGCTTCACACTTTACGCTTCTGCTGGCTCGGGAGCATCAGCAGCATCGTTCTGCTTTGCTTCACGGGCTGCCGCACGGATGGACATCTTAACACGTCCACGATCATCAACGCCGATACACTTGGCGGTGACGGTATCACCCTTTTTAACCACATCCTCAGTTTTCTCGACGCGGCCTTCGGCCAGCTCGGAAATGTGGATGAGGCCGTCTTTACCGGGCATGATCTGCATGAAGGCACCGAAGTTCGTAGTAGATACGATAGCACCAGTGTAAACCGTTCCTACTTCCACTTCTGCAAACATCTGCTTGATCATCTCCATTGCACGGTCCAGGCTTTCCTTCTTGGAAGCGTAGACGTGCACTGTGCCATCATCTTCAATGTTAATGTCAGCACCGGACTCTGCTTGGATACCCTTGATGTTTTTACCTCCAGGTCCAATGAGTTCACCAATGCGTTCCGGATCGATCTTCGTAGATTCGATACGTGGAGCGTGCTCGGAAAGAGCAGCTGGTGCAGCAATGGTATCTTCCATCTTTTTGAGGACTATTGCGCGAGCATCAGTCGCTTTTACAAGTGCCTCTTCAAGGATGGAGAGCGGTATACCGGGTAGCTTAAGGTCAAGCTGATAACCAGTTACACCTTCGCTGGTGCCACAAACTTTAAAGTCCATGTCACCGTAGAAGTCCTCGGAGCCGATGATATCGAGCAGGGTCTTGTGCTCCTTAATATTGTCGTTTTCATCCATCTCGGTAACAAGACCAACAGCGATTGCACCCACCGGGCGGATAAGTGGCACACCTGCATCGAGCAGAGCCATGGTGCCGGAACAAACCGTTGCCATGGAAGATGAACCATTGGACTCAAGCACCTCAGATGTCACACGCATGGCGTATGGGAAGTCCTCTACGGATGGAATAACTGGCTCGATAGAACGCTCAGCGAGCGCACCGTGACCAATTTCACGACGGTTCATGCCGCCGAATCGGCCGGCTTCACCCACAGAGAATGGAGGGAAGCTGTAGTGCAGGAAGAATCGCTTGCTGTCGTCACCACCGGCGTAGTTGTCGTAATACATACACTCATCAGCAGGGGCGAGAGTGGCTGTTGCCAGAGCTTGGGTCTCACCACGTGCGAAGATGGATGAACCATGAACGCGTGGAAGTGATCCAGCCTCGGAGTAAAGTGGGCGAAGTGTGTCGATGTCACGGCCGTCGGCACGCACACCTTTTTCCATGATAGCAATGCGGAATGCTTTCTTCTGAATATATTCGAAACACTGTTCGATTTCGAACTCAGAAACAGTTGGCACACGCTCCTTCAATGTAGCTTCTACTTCGTCGCGCAGAGCTCCAACTTTCTTACCACGCTCAACTTTGTTGGGTGCATAAATGGCGTCTTCGATGCGATCACCTGCGACTTCGTAAGCAATTTCAAGGAGGTCTTCCTTAGCAACAGTCACGGTGTAGTCACGCTTAGGCTTGCCAACTTTAGCGGCAAGTTCTTCGATAGCGGTAACGATCACGTTAACGTTCTCTTGGGCGAAGTGGAGTGCTTTTACGAACTCAGCTTCAGGAAGCTCGTTGGCAGCACCTTCGATCATAATGACCTCGGTCTTGTTACCAACGTAGACAAGATCGAGATCGCTGTCTTCACGCTGTTCGAATGTTGGGTTCACGATAAACTCACCATCGACACGGCCCACACGCACGGCACCGATTGGGCCAGCGAATGGGATGTCTGAGATGGCAAGTGCAGCAGAAGCACCGTTCATGCTGAGGATGTCAGCATCATTCTCGCCATCAGCAGCAAGCATCAGGGCAATGATTTGGGTGTCGTAAAGGTAGCCTTTCGGGAAAAGCGGACGCAGTGGACGGTCAGTCATGCGGCAAGTAAGCACTTCCTTTTCGGTAGGACGGCCTTCACGTTTGAAGTAGCCACCTGGGAAAGTGCCCGCTGCTGCAGCGCGCTCTTTGTATTCAACAGACAAGGGGAACCATGTCTGACCTTCACGGATTTTGGATTGTGAAACGGCTGTCACGAGGACAACGGTTTCGCCGGATCTGATTTCAACAGCCCCGTCGGCCAACTTGGCCAGCTTACCCGTCTCAATCGTGATCGGGTTTGATCCCACAGGGATCGTTATGTTTTCAATTTCTAGGTTCATTTCTTTTTTCTTCTATTTCTTGGTTTTGGAACCCGCTGCGTCAATGATTGCGTGGCGGGTTTAGGCGTCTCGTTTTTTCTTTTTCGTTTTTTTGGTAAAGCCTCCAATCCTAACAATATTGTCAGGATTGGGAAATAGGATACGGAAGCGGTGTTCCGTGAAAGGGTTCAAAGGCTGTTCCCAAAACCCAGCCAGCTGCGTGAGACAAGAAGCGCAACTAGCGAGGTTGATAAGCAGAGCGGCCACAGAATAACTGTGACCGCTTGCGTAAAATTCATTGTTAGCGACGAAGACCGAGGCCTTTGATCAGCTTCTGGTAGCGTTCCACAGACTCACGCTTAAGATAATCAAGTAACTTCCTGCGCTGAGCAACCATCGTTAAGAGGCCGCGGCGGCTGGCAAAATCTTTTTTGTGCTCACCCATGTGGTCAGTCAGGTGTTTGATGCGCTTGGTGAGAAGGGCAACTTGAAAGTCTGCACTTCCGGTGTCTCCCTTGTGAAGCTGGAAATCAGCAGGATTAATGTCCGCAGCGGGAATCCCCTTGGCGTTTTTCTCAGCGATGGCTTCGACGCTTTGCTCGTCGGCTTCAGTGGCAACATTTGTTGCGTTTTCAGTATCAGTACTCATATAGTTAATTTGTTTTCATACCAGCACCTTGCCAGCATGCCCTTGATCGGGAGGCGGGAATAAATCACAAACCCAAAAGATTGCAAGGGAAATACAAGGAAAGTCAAAATGCCATGATCCTGACACGCTCTGTCTTTGACAAAGTTAGTTAATGGGCAATATTCACGCCGAGATGTCAGAGACCACACACACTCAGTTGCCCAAGCTGTATATCCCAGGACCGGTGGATATCGCCCCCGAGACCTACGAAGCCATGTGCCAGCCGATGATCGGCCACCGTGGAGGCGATTTTGAAGCTCTTTACGCCAGTATTCAGCCGAACTTGAAGCCAATTCTCGGAACTGAGCGACCAGTGTATCTGTCCACTTCTTCGGCATGGGGCGTGATGGAAGGTGCGATCCGTAACCTGGTGCAGAAAAAGGTGCTAAATCTGTGCTGTGGTGCCTTTTCTGATAAGTGGTATGGCGTGGCGCAAAGCTGTGGTAAAGATGCTGAAAAAATCCAGGTAGAGTGGGGTGAGGCAATCGACCCTGAAGCTGTCCGAGCTAAACTTGCAGAAGGTGGTTTTGACACAGTAACAATGGCTCACAATGAGACATCAACCGGTGTGATGAATGATCTTGCTGGTATTGCAGCGGTGGTGAATGAGTTTCCTGATGTGCTATTGGTCGTAGATACAGTTTCCTCCCTATCCGCTGTTCCAGTAGAGATGGACAAGCTCGGGATTGATGTCGTACTAGCAGGCGTGCAGAAGGCACTGGCATTACCTCCAGGACTTGCCGTGTTTGCTATTTCAGAAGCAGCACTCGAGCGAGCATCAACCACTGAAGGCCGCGGCTACTACTTTGATTTTTGCGAGTTTGAGAAGAATACGGTGAAAAATAACACACCCTCAACACCAGCAATCTCATTGCTCTATGCGCTGAAACAAAAGGTAGATTCTATCGCTGAGGAAGGGCTTGAGGCTCGGTTCGCGCGCCACGCAAAACTCAACGCCATGATCCACACCTGGATGGCTAAGCATGGATTCGAGAATTTCGCCCCCGTGGGTTTCCAGTCCAAATCTCTTACGGCTATTGATAACACAGGCGGCCGTCTCGATGTCCCAGCATTTATTAAAGCGCTGCGAGCTAAGCACAATGTGCTCATCAATGGTGGTTACGGTAAAATCAAAGGTGCCACGTTCCGCATTTCAAATATGGGTAACGAGACTGAGGAGACGATGCAGACACTGATCGATCAGCTCGATGACGTGATACCCAGCTTTCTCTAGCGGGGAGCAAGAACTTGGAAGCATGACAATCAAGCTTCCTGTTTTCAGCTGGTTACTTCTGTAGCATCTGCAGCTTAGGTTTCTCCATCGTAAAAACGAGTGCCATTGCCGCAGTCAGATGGATACGTGAAGACATGTAGTAGCCTTTATCATACATATCACGACCCGGGAGAGACACAAAAGAGCCGTCATGGCATCGCGCCATGTTTAGCCATGCCTTGTTGTAATCCATCATGTCGCGAAGGGCCTTCTCATCTCCGGAGACGTTCGCTCCAAGAAGCCCCCAACAGACAGCGAGAATATTATCAGCATGTGCATCATTGAGGTATTTCTTAGAGTTACTCAGCCCAAGTGACGCGAGTTTGATGTAGCTATTGTTCTGTTCATTTTCTCCCGCAAGCCTATGGGCAATAATGGCAAGTCCTTGCCGGCCAGAGGCCGAATAGGAACCACGATGGGTGTGGTAACCAATGTATCCTGTCTTAGTCGTGCTCTTACGCACATACGCGAGTGCCATATCAATTTTCCTCTGATCGATTTTAGCTCCGCAATCCTTAGCGAGTTCAAATGCGGTAGCTGCCAGCGATGTGGTAATGGTCATAGTGCCATAACCGCCAACATTAGTGTTATGACCAAATCCGCCTGTGCGGAATTTATGTCCCACATTACCCATTTTCCCATGCGTTCGATCCTCGTAATCGGCCATGTCTGCCACTTGACCTCTCTGAAGGACATCAACCAAACCCTGAATCGTAGTTAGCACTGCTTTATCTTTAGTTGCCAGATAGTATTCAGAAAGCAGAATACACTGATAGGATGCTGGCCAAACCCAAATGCCAAACTTAGGGATTTTATTCCATGAATAGACCAGTTTTTTGACCTCCTCAGTCTTACCCGCTGCGAGCAAGGCTAATCCACTCATACACTTGGCATGGCACATCTCACGTCGAATATGCTCGTTTTTAGAGAGATAATTAATAGCAGCCTGAGCAAGAAACGTAGATTTTTTACAGCCGTTTGGATATGTCTTAGAGAACTGTCCGATAGCTTCGAGCTGGATCACTATATCCATTTTTGTAGCCCCACGGGTCACCGTCAGAGTCAGCTTGCCATCTCTACCTTCCGATTCCTCGATTGCATTGCCAAAATCCATCAGTGGGCCTTCATAGCCAACGTTGGGAAATTTCTTCATACGCGTAAGGTGATGGCCAAACCGATGCTCGACCTGAAACGCGTTACCATTGACACCTGTGATCACATCATCAAGCTGGAGTTTTCCGTCTGCAGGCGAGTCCGCAAAAATGTATTTTACGGTGAACGACTTACTCTCAAGTGTTCCACGGGCACCTGTCGGACCCAGATTAACAAGATAGCCGGGCACTTTCTTGTCAGGCCCTTTCTTCACCGGGGTCGTCCACCGGTCACGATTGTTTTTCTCAATTGCAAAGATGTCGGCACTCGTGAGGCCCAGAATAACGATTGACAAAGCATAGCGCTGTATATTCATACACAAGCAAATACGCCCTATGGATCGAGGGTATTACATCGGACTTCCCTCAAATGCGTCCACTGCTTTAGCAGGCACTATCCTCGAGGATGAAAATTCCGGTGCACCGACTTAAGTCCCTTCTGGTCGACGTGCGTGTAGATTTGAGTAGTAGAAATATCGGCGTGGCCCAACATATCCTGAATGACTCGCAGGTCAGCACCGTTCTGCAACAAGTGGGTGGCGAAGGAATGCCGCAGCAGATGCGGGTAAACATTCTGTTCAATTCCAGCATTTTTCGCACGCTGCTTGACGATCTCGCGCACACGTTCGGGCGACAAACTACCACCTCGAATACTGAGGAAGATCCACGACGAGGTGTTTTGTTTCACCATGTTAGGTCGTTCGTTTTTCAGATAATCCTGAACCGCCTCGCGCGCCTTGCCCCCAACAGGAATGATGCGCGTTTTACCCCCCTTACCGGTAACGCGGACGAATCCCTCATCAAGATCGAGGTTTTCAAGGCGTGCGCCACAAAGCTCAGACAAACGTAAGCCGGACGCATAAAACATCTCCAGTATAGCAAGATCGCGCCTTCCTAGTGACTGGGATATATCGATCGATTCCAGAATGCTACGAACGTGCTGTTCGTTGAGTGTTTCCGGCAGATGCCCTTCGGCTCGGGGCGGCAACAGAGGTTCAGCAGGATCAGCAGCGGTGATTTTTTTCCCCGCAAGATAACGGAAAAAAATCTTTAGATGCACCATACTGATGCGAAGTGAAGCAGCAGATAGACCAGAATCTTTCTGGTAACTTAGAAAGGATGAAAGCTCATCTGTTCCAATATCATCCCACGAGGAAATGCTATTTTTTCCCAGCCACTTCAGCAGAGCCTCAAGTGTCTGCTGCACCGAGAGTTGGTAAGCAGTCGACAGCCCACGCTCAGTAGCGATGAAGAGCAGGAACTGGTCGATCTGCGTGTGCATGGCACCTTATAGCTCTAATTTTGAATAGATGCAATTTCTACACAACGATCACTGTCGCTCGTAAACACCCTCGTCCTTTTTCTCCAGCACCGTGAACCCTGCCTGCTTAGCATTGGACACGGAAAACGGCTTCGCCACCTTCGGCGTGTTAACACGACTGATGACTTTTTTCACAGGATTCTTGCATAAAGGACAGGACTCGAGAGGTTCGCGCTCAATCGGCCTACGAAGTTCGAAACCTTTTGCACAGATACGACAACTGCGCTCAGAATCGTCGGCATTTTCAGAAATATATTCGTAAAGCGGCATGGCAATCGGCATTTAATAGAGTCGATAACACAGGAAAACGCAAGGCGGATTACCCTTACGGGACCACCTTGCGTTAAAAAAGTATCACAACTGAGTCGAGCTTACCAGCTTGACTTGGTAACGCCGGGGATCATGCCGTGCGATGCAAGCTCACGAAATGCAATACGTGAGAGCTTGAAACGACGCAGGAATCCGTGACGACGGCCAGTATACTCGCAGCGGTTCACCACGCGGGTGCGGCTGGAGTCGCGAGGGAGCATGCTGAGACCAACATAATCCTTCTCTTCTTTGAGCTGCTTGCGCAGATCAGCATACTTAGCGACGGTTGCTTGTTTGCGCTTGTTACGCGCGATCCATGATTTCTTAGCCATAATTCGGGAGGAGCGATGTAGCTGATTGGAGCGAGTAATCAAGCGATTTTTGCTTAAATCGTCACTTTTCTTGATCTGGGGCCGATTCCGGTTGCTTCAAACCCTCATGCCACGTTTATTTCTAATCGCAACTCATGTCCGACACAGCATTCCACTACCAAGAACCATTCCCACTCGGGAATGATACCACTCAGTACGATCTCATATCTTCTGACCAAGTCTCCACCAGCGAGTTTGAGGGACAAGAAATCCTGAAAATCCGACCTGATGCACTATCCATGCTCGCCAACGAGGCTGTCAAAGCGATCTCGTTCAAACTACGCACCAGCCATCTAAAACAAGTTGCCGCGATCCTCGATGATCCAGAGGCCACTGATAACGACCGAATGGTCGCGCTCATGCTTTTAAAAAATGCCGAGATTGCCGCACACGGAATTCTCCCCGGATGCCAGGACACCGGCACCGCTATTGTAATGGGGAAAAAAGGCCAGCAGGTCTGGACTGGCGCTAATGATGCGGAGCGTCTCTCCGAAGGAATCCATAAGACGTATCAGGAGGAAAACCTGCGCTACTCTCAGGTATCCCCCCTCACGATGTATGACGAGGTCAATACCAAGACCAACCTGCCCGCCCAGATCGATCTCTACGCCACCGAGGGCAGCGAGTATAAATTCCTATTCATTACCAAAGGTGGGGGTTCGGCAAACAAAACCTTCCTCTACCAAGAAACCAAAGCGTTACTGAATCCGAAGCGATTGATCGAGTTCGCCATCGAAAAAATGAAAACACTCGGCACCTCCGCGTGCCCTCCATACCACCTCGCGTTTGTTGTTGGTGGCACCTCCGCGGAAACCTGCCTGAAGACCGTGAAGATGGCATCTACCCGCTACTACGATGCGCTCCCAACATCCGGGAACGAGCACGGCAGAGCATTCCGCGATCTGGAACTTGAAGAACAATTATTAGTCGAGGCTCGCAAGATCGGTATCGGCGCCCAATTCGGCGGTAAATATTTTGCGCATGATGTTCGGGTCGTCCGTCTCCCCCGTCACGGCGCATCTTGTCCCGTTGGTCTGGGAGTTTCCTGCTCCGCAGATCGACAGGCCAAAGCGAAGATTACCAAAGAAGGAGTTTTTCTTGAGAGGCTCGAAAGTAATCCAGGGCAATTCATCCCAGAGGAATACCGCGACTGGAAATTCTCCGGCGCTGATATTAACTTAGACGAGGGTATGGAGAAAACGCTCGCCAGACTCAGCAAATACCCAGTCACCACCGCGCTCTCCCTAACAGGAACCATCATCGTCGCCCGCGACATTGCGCATGCCAAGATCAGTGAAAAGTTAGAAAATGGCGAAGGTATCCCGGACTACTTCAAGGACTACCCGATCTACTACGCTGGGCCCGCCAAGACGCCCGAAGGCATGGCCAGCGGATCATTCGGCCCAACGACAGCCGGACGCATGGACCCCTACGTCGACCTCTTCCAAAGCAACGGCGCCTCCATGGTCATGCTCGCCAAAGGCAACCGCTCACAAATCGTCACCGATGCCTGCCACAAACACGGCGGCTTCTACCTCGGTTCTGCTGGAGGGCCAGCGGCCCTGTTAGCCAAGGAACATATCAAGAGCCAGGAAGTCGTCGATTTCCCGGAACTCGGTATGGAAGCCGTCTGGAAAATCCGCGTCGAGAACTTCCCCGCCTTCATCTTGATCGACGACAAAGGCAACGATTTCTTCACCCAGATCACCCAGTGCCCGGTAGCGTGATGGGAAAATGATCAGTGGGTATTTTCCTGCTTCACTAATCCGAGCATTGACTCACCCATGCCGCAACCTCTCTGGGTTGCGCTAATAATCGGGGGGCCTAGAACATGGATAGCTACGCCTTTTGGTGGTAAATGTGTCGCCAAATAGCCAATCAACGACTTACCGATGAAAAGTTTACCACTTTATTAATTTGCTTTTTTAGCAAAAAGTCACAATTGTTGACTACAATCTTATGCATTTGACCGACTGGATCATTATGACCGCCTACCTTGCCGGAACCGTTCTGGTAGGTGTTTTTCTCGGTCGCTACGTGAAAAGTTCATCGGACATGTTTGCGGCGGGAGGCAAGTCACCTTGGTGGATCAGCGGACTGAGCGCCTTTATGACGATGTTTTCCGCCAACACCTTTGTGGTGTGGGGAGGGATCGCTTACGAACACGGCATGGTAGCGGTGGGAATCAACCTATGCTACGGGGTGGCTGCCATCCTGGCCGGCTATACAGTGGCAGGAAAGTGGAAGTCGATGGGGATTGCGACCCCTGCTGAATACATCGACCTGCGCTTCGGTCGAGCCGCGCTGCATTGCTACACCTGGTTTATGATGGCCTTCCGAATCGTCGGCACTGGGGGGGCGCTTTATGCGATTGCACGCTTGATGCTGGCGGTGATCGGAGGTGAGGACAGTATGGCTGGGGCGGCGCTCGCAAGCCCGCAACTCAATATCACGATTCTCATCTTCGCGGTGATCGTGGTCGGCTACACCATGATCGGCGGGCTCTGGGCGGTCCTGATGACCGACACCCTGCAATTCATCATTTTGAACCTCGCGGTGATTTTTGTGATCCCACTCTCGCTGGCCAGAACAGGTGGCTTCAGTGGCTTTATGGAAAAGGCTCCGGAGGGATTTCTCGCCGCCACCAGTGACCAATATACTTTTCTCTTTCTCGTCGGCTGGGTAGCCATCCACTACTTCATGATCGGGGCCGAGTGGGCTTTTGTGCAGCGCTACCTCTGTGTGCCATCGAAAAAAGACGCGCGTAAGAGCGCCTTTCTCTTCGGAGGGCTCTACTTGTTCAGCCCATTTCTCTGGCTCCTACCTCCGCTGCTGTGGCGGGTCCAGCAACCGATTCCCGATGGCACCGACGCCGACACCGTGACCCGCATGTCGGAAACCGCATACATCCTTTCCTGCAAGGCGGTTCTGCCAATCGGCATGCTCGGCCTGATGCTGGCAGCTCTCTTCTCGGCCACTGCCAGTATGATCAGCTCGCAGCTCAACGTCTTCTCCGGGGTCCTGACCAAGAACATCTACGAACCGCTCGCCAAGAATCCGGGCGAGAAACAGCTGGTGCGCATGGGTCGTCTTTTCACCTGCATTCTCGGGTTCGTCATCGCGGGCATCGCTATCGCCGTCCCCTATATCGGCGGTGCCGCCAAGATGATCATCTCTGTGACCCAGGTCATGGTCACTCCGCTACTCGCCCCCGCCCTGCTGGCACTCTTTTTCCGCCGCCTCGGAACCAACACCATCTGGGCAACCGTCGGGATTTGCTTCCCACTCGGACTGCTTGCCACCTTCACCGAGGCACTCGACGGCACTTGGATAGCTAACAAGACCTTCACCGGCGTGATCCTACCACTACTCGTCATCGCCGTGATGCTGCTCATCTCGAAACGCGAGGCTCTCGGCTGGCGGACGATCACTGAACTGACAGCACAGGAGGCCGATAGGGAAACCACCCAGTCCAGCGCCCTGCCCGCCCGCATCGTCGGCATCAGCCTCGCGGTCTGCGCCGCCACCCTGTTCTGCCTCATCCCCCTCAACGACAACAACCAGGGCATGCTGGCCGGTTTCGGCCTAGCCCTAGCCCTACTCTCCTCACTAATGCTTCACCTTTCCCGCCGCATGCGGCAAACGACTTGATTTCCTCACATGATCCGAGAAGACCATCACGAAGGCCTCCGCGCCCCACGCACCGAAACAATCACCAGCGACCTTGTCGTGGTTGGCGGCGGCCTAGCCGGCACCTGCGCCGCCATCACCGCAGCACGCCAGGGAGCCAAGGTGACCCTAGTGCAGGACCGACCGGTCCTCGGTGGCAATGCCTCGAGCGAAGTACGTCTCTGGGCCCTCGGCGCCAACTCACACATGGGCAACAACAACCGTTGGGCGCGCGAGGGAGGTCTAGTCGATGAGATCCTCGTCGAGAACACCTTCCGCAACAAGGAGGGCAACGCACTGATCTTCGACACCATCCTACTCGAGAAGGTCCATCAGGAAGCAAACATCCGCCTCCTCCTCAATACCGCCGCCTACGAGGTCGAAAAATCCGGACCCAAAACAATCTCACGCGTCCACGCCTTCTGCAGCCAGAACTCCACCCGCTACGTGCTCGAGGCACCTCTCTTCTGCGACGCCTCGGGAGACGGCATCGTCGCCTTCCAAGCCGGTGCCGCCTTCCGCATGGGAGCCGAGAAACCAGACGAGTTCGGCGAGGGCTTCGCTCCGACCAATGGTTACGGCGAGCTGCTCGGCCACACCATTTTCTTTTACAGCAAAGACACCGGTCAGCCAGTCAACTACGTCGCCCCCGACTACGCACTCAAGGACATCACCGCGGTCCCCCGTTACCGCGATATCGATGTAAAGCACAGCGGCTGCAACTTCTGGTGGATCGAATACGGCGGACGCCGCGACACCATCCACGACACCGAGGAGATCAAGTGGGAACTCTGGAAGGTGGTCTACGGCATCTGGGACTATATCAAGAATTCCGGCAAGTTCCCGCAGGCCGAAACAATGACTCTCGAATGGGTCGGCACCATCCCGGGCAAACGCGAGAGCCGCCGCTTCGAGGGCGATCACATCCTCATCCAGCAGGACGTGATCGAGCAGCGCCAACACACCGATGCCGTCGCCGTCGGTGGCTGGTCGCTCGATCTCCACCCAGCCGACGCCGTTTACTCAAAAGAATCCGCCTGCAACCAATGGCACAGCAAAGGCGTCTACGGCATTCCCTACCGCTGCTACTACAGCCGCAATATTGGAAACCTCTTCCTCGCCGGACGTATCATCAGCGCCTCGCACGTCGCCTTCGGCTCCAGCCGCGTCATCCTGACCTGCGGCCA
>DPWT01000240.1 GCA_003527555.1 Verrucomicrobiales bacterium
TAGCACAAAAACAAATAGACAATATCATGGACTGGGAAGACTTCTGTCGAGCAGTTCTTGCTCTAGAGAGCGTTGAGCATTGTTGGCTCAATCGTGAAGATCCTGCACATCGAGAGTCTATACTTCGTAGAAGTGTTCGATCATTTCTAAAGGAAGCATCGTCTAAGGTTATTGCTAAATACAAAGAAGGAGAGTTTACATTCTTAGACAAAGAAGGATGTAAGTTTTATGAATACTATACGAACACTGGTTGCATTTCAGCTAAAGCCTTTATTTGCGATAGTACTCCTATTGGAAAGAGTCCATGGATCCGAATCAATTTGAATATCCACGTCATTGATACTATTAATGATGGTGAATCATTTGAATAAATAATCAAGTGAAGGCATTATATTCAAAGTATCATGGTTCTGAATGGAATGACATGAAGGTTATCTCTCTACCTATTAGTGAGTTATGGGCTTCTGTTCCTAAGGCTGATGTTCATAAAGGCAAAGAGTTCTATAAGCCTGTAATGAAAGACATTGAAAAGAATGGATTACATTTTCCATTGCTTATTGTTGAAGCCACTTATACTCAGCTTGAAGAACAAAAGAAGAAGTATAAGGATAAGATGATGGAGTTGCCATCAGACTCTGGTAAGATGATTAAAGTTGTCTGGGGAGGTTCTAATCGAGTACGTATAGCTGAAGAACTAGGATACACGCATATTGATTGCGTAGTCTATAAGGATGTTCTGAACGGAACGTCTCCTTGGCATCTGGAAATGCCGTCTTAAATGCACTCATAAGTGAGGGCCTCAATGCTGTGCCGGTGGATGTGACTGCGCATGATATTGATCTTCCTCAGGGTATTGGGCTTTGTTTTAATACTATTCACGGAACTTTTGGTGAAGATGGAGAAATGCAGGCGATTCTCGAAGAGATGGGAATGCCATATACGGGAGCAGGTGTTGATAGTAGCAGGGTGGCCTTTGATAAGGTTTCTAGCAAAGAGGTTTTTGTGCGACATGGAGTTCCTACGCCAAGCTCGGAAATTGTTCAGTTTTCATCGGATGTTAAATTGCCTAACATGTCACTGCCGTATGTGGTTAAGCCGCCGCGCGAAGGCTCAAGTGTGGGCGTCCACATTGTTGATAATGAGACTGACGCGCATGCTGCAATGGAGGATGCCTCGAACTATGGTGACGAGGTGTTGATTGAGCAGTTTGTGAGTGGAAAAGAGCTGACAGTAGGTGTGCTGGATGGCGAGGTGTTACCCATTGTGCACATTGCTCCTCGCAGTGGGTTCTATGATATGAAAAACAAATATCCATGGCTCAATGATGAAGGTGGCACTGACTATTATTGTCCAGCGGATCTGGACGATGCAACTACCGCCAAAGTACAACAGGCGGCGCTGAAGGCACACATGGCACTTGGGATAGAGATTTATTCCCGGGTCGATGTTTTGCTTGATACAGCTAATAATCCGTATGTGTTAGAAGCTAATACCATTCCAGGAATGACTGCTAGCAGCCTGCTGCCAAAGGCGGCAAAAGTTGCAGGATATGAATTTGGGCCACTTTGTCGGAAAATTGTAGAGCTGTCGCTCGCCATGAGAACCTAACTTTTTTAACTATCATGTCATTTTTAAAACCGCGCCGAAAAACTACCCGATCGCCACGTGTTGTCGGCAAAGGTGGTGATTTGCAGAAGCTACACATCAGAGTGACATCACCTCGGATCGTGATGATTGAGGTTGTTCGTGGTCTATACAGGAGTGCTAAAATCATCATGATGTTGGTGCTGATTGGAATGATCGCATGGGGTGGTTATCTAGGTATCCGTCATATTTTTATTGATAATGAGGAATACCGATTGCAGGAAATCAAACTGGAGACAAATGGACATATTAATCATGCCCGTATTGTTGAGGTTACGGGAATCGATCTCGATGCTAGTATTT
Source organism: Verrucomicrobiales bacterium (assembly GCA_003527555.1). GTDB lineage: Bacteria > Verrucomicrobiota > Verrucomicrobiia > Verrucomicrobiales > Akkermansiaceae > Oceaniferula. The sequence goes on from DPWT01000240.1 coordinate 1,948, forward strand.
TTGCTATCGATACGGATCACATCCGCAAGTGTCTATTAAGTCTCCCAGAGGTGACGCGTTGTGATGTGGAAAGAAGGTTACCGGGCACGCTGAAGATCACAGTAGATGAGCGGCTTCCTGTTGCTTGGTTACAGTCGGCACATTATGGGTTTTTAGGAAAAGTGGAGGGTGGTGTGCTTGCGGATGAAGATGGAGTAACCTTTCCATGTGAGGGTTCTTTGTGGGAAACGTCTCGCGATCTTCCTGTTGTTATGGTCAATGTAGCAGCAATGGGCACATTCCATCATGGCAAGAAACTCAAGCATCCGGAGGTTATTCGCGCGCTACACCTTATTAAGGTGCTTACAGCAAGTAATCTTCGTGCCGATTGGAAACCACAGGAAATCATGATTTTGAATGAATATTCATTGGAGGTTACCAGTCATGATGGCTCACGCGCCGTGTTTGGAATGTATGATCATGAGCGTCAGATAACCGATTTTATAAGTATTCGCGAACATGCGCTAAAGACCTTGCGTGCTGTTGAACATATTAATTTAATTCCCAAGAAAAACATTCCTGTAAAATTTGCAGGGGCTCCTATATTGGTGACGCCACAGAAAAAACAAACTTTCCCTAGTTTGAACGATCGCGATATCAAATCTATCATAGACCGTAACTAAATTCTGCCACCAATACGGCACCATTTTATTTTATCTCTAGATTACAAACCACTGCTTCCAATCATTCATCCATGGCAAAGACCAAAATACACGTAGGACTTGAAATAGGCACCACTAAAACGTGTATGGTGGTCGGTGAGGTGAAACCTGATGGCTCTGTTAAAATTCTTGGTGTTGGAGAGACTCGAAGTGCAGGGGTGAGGAAAGGGGAAATTGTGGACTATCAGCAAGCACGCGCAGGTTTAAAAGATGCCTTGCTTAAAGCAGAGGACATATGTGATGTCGATATTAGTAGTGTGCTACTGGCTGTGACAGGATCGCATATTGAAGGAGTAAACAATCGTGGCACTTTTCGTCTACCTGATGAGGAGCAGGAAGTGCATGAAGGACACATTGGAGAGGCAACCGAGATTGCACGTGATCTTGCTATTCCAGGCAACCACGTTTATCTGCACAATTTCATCCGTCATTATCATCTCGATGGGCAGGAGCATACGATTAGCCCTATAGGATTGTTAGGTCGTGCGCTAGATGTTGATTTTCACATTGTTCACGGTATTCGTTCGCGTATTCAAAATAGTATCAAGTCTGTGCGGGAGGTTCCACTTGAAGTTGATGACGTTGTTTTTGCCCCCATTGCAACAGCACAAGTGGCACTTGAGCGCGAGCATAAGGATGCTGGGGCGCTTGTTATCGATGTGGGTGGAGGGACAACTGATTATGCGCTCTATTTAAAAGGCGCCATTGCTGCGGCGGGTTGCATCCCGGTGGGAGGTGATCATATTAGTAATGACATTCACCTTGTAACCCACATTCCGCTGAGCCGAGCAGAGGAATTAAAAAAAACCGAAGGAGATGCATCGGGTGACCCAGCACGCGGTATAGGTAAGGTGAAAGTTTACGAAGATCATGGTTTTGAAGTTGAGGAGATTGACAGGGCCTTAATTCACGATGTCATCAATGGCCGT
>DPWT01000242.1 GCA_003527555.1 Verrucomicrobiales bacterium
GGCAAATCACACCATGACCCTCGTGATCTTTCGGGACACGAAAAACCAAACGACAGACCGGGCAAACAAGACCCCTCCATGTGCGTTTTATTTTTAAGGCATCGGACACATGGAAACGATGTTACAGCAACCACCGAAGTGCAAGCCAGCAGTTACATGATTTACGTTTCTCAGCAAAAGACAAAAACTATTAATCCTGATGAATTTCTACTCGCTTAGGACGATCTAGGGATATTGACGCCTTCTGGTCCTCCTTATCCAATTGATCAAGACTCGTAACACTATTGCCACGCTCATTGACACTTTGGTCCCGTGGGACAAAGTCAGGCTGATCCGTACCATATGGATCATCGCCAAGTAATAGCGGTTGCTTCGGCTGAATGGGCACAGCCAAAGCTGTATTGGGATTTCCTTGGGTAGGCACAAAGCTAAGTTGATCCGCAGGACCTAGTTCCCCCAAACTACCATGCACCTCACAGTAACCCGTAGGTTCGGCACCTTTGACAAAAAGCTCGGTCATTGATGTAGATTTATAGGACTCCACGCCAGTAAGCGAATCACGATAATACTCCTGACAATGCCGTGTCTTTTTCAATCCCGACTTCGAACAAATATCAAGTTTCACAATGTTTTCAGGTATGTTAATAGGGGCTTTATCAAATACCTTTAGTGCAGCATTCATGGCTGACACCCAGGCAGGCAAAACCGTTTCCCTGCTAAAAGCGCCGGGATAGATTGCTTTACGCGATCCGCTCCTAAACCCCATCCACATACCACAGGTGACTCGGCTGCTATATCCCACAAACCAGTTATCTGCAAAATCATAAGTAGTGCCTGTTTTACCTGCTATTGAGGATTTCTGAGTTATTGCTTTTGTTGCCCCCTTGCCAGTTCCGTCTCGTAAGGCAGATTTCAACATGCTGTGCATAAGGTAAGCCGTCTGCTTTGATACCACCTGCTTTTGCTTCGAAACATCACGATGCTGGTAACGGGGAGTTCCAGATGCATCATCCACACGTTTAATAAAATGCATCGGAGCAGGCTCCTCACCTAAGTTTGGATAAACCGCGTATGCACGCACTAATGAGGGCAAACTCACACTACCCGTCCCAACAAGCATTCGCGCCAGTAATTTAGTTTGAGGGAATGTCAGTCCGAATTTACGAGCGGTATCCACCACCGTGCCAAGACCAAGTTTTTTGCCCAGCCTGACAGATGCCGCTATTTTTGAAGCATTCAAAGCACGGCGCATAGAAACATCACCCTCATATCTTGGATCAAATCTTTCCATTCCCCATTCCCCCAAAATACCCTCGCGTCCATCCACCATGACAGCACGGTTATCCATTGGGCGATCAATGAGCATATCCATGAGTGACATGCCATTTTCAACTGCCGCGGTGTATATGAAGGGAAAAAATGCCGTGCCAATTGGCTTACTACCAGATTCGACAAAATCATACTGGTTGTGGGTGAAATCCCTACCACCCACATAGGCTATCACCGCACCGCTTTTGTTGTCAATCATCAGCCCAGCACCTTGAAGATACTTGGGTTCCGTCTGTTTCATGCGATATTCTGCATATCGAGGATGTGAAAAACCTTCATGATTTTCTGCTTTGGCTAGTTGCTCAACTAACCCAGCCTCCATGATCTGCTGCACATCCTTATCGATCGTGGTGTAAATTTTAAATCCACCCTCAGTCAGTGCATCCTCACCTAGGCGACTTCGCACCTCGCTGGCGATACGCTCGTAAAGGTGTGATGTTCCCCGACGGATCGGCTTTGGATTCAGTACAACCGGATCCTTTTGCAGACGCTCACTCTCCTCAACTGTAATAAAATCCTCAGCAGCTAATCGTCGTAAAACTTGATTACGCGCTTTTTTATTTTCCTCCAGATCGTTCAACGGCGAAATACGGGCTGGGTTTTTAATACAGCCCACCAGTGAAGCACACTCGGAGACGCTCAGATCTCTGGGCTCTTTACCAAAATACCCAAGCGAAGCAGAGCGTAATCCATAATAACCACTACCAAAAGGAATACGATTCAGATAAAACTCAAGAATTTCTCTCTTGCCATATGCCTTTTCAATCCTGAGGGCTAGAAATGCTTCCACTGCCTTGCGCTCAAGACCACTCTGATCTCTCTCATCGGCCTCCTCTTTGAGGTGAAACGCATTGCGCGCAAGCTGCTGAGTAAGAGTACTAGCTCCCTGAGTCTGTCTACCCGCCCTCCAATTCAACCAAGCCGCTCGAACAACTCCCACACGATCTACCCCATCGTGCTCAAAAAAACGTTGATCTTCGCCCGCCACTAATGCGTTGATAAAGTTGAGAGGCACATCTTTGATGCCAATCTTGTCACGGTTTTCGACAAAAATCCGGCCGATTTCTCGCCCCTTACGGTCAAGTATAAGACTGACAACTTCCACATCATCAATTTTTTTTAGGTCATATGTGGCTGCTTGCTCTTGGTATGGTTTGGTCATTATCCCAAACATAAAATAAGCCACCACCGCAAAGATCAGCCCAAACAGCATCAGGTAAACGAGCCCTTTTAGCTTGAAGAACTTCCTTTTGCGGCGCTTGTTCTGAGTGCCGCCATATTTATAGACTATTTTGGATCGCTTCATCCCCATACTTTCCATTCGTTAGGCAAAGAATTTAAAACAAAATCCCCGCCCTGTTCCTTGCAACACATATCCTGAGACCAACATGAAAGCAACCACAGCTTTGCAAGCCATCATCGCTGCTGAGATTGAAAGATCCGGCCCCATTCCGTTCTCACGATTTATGAAAATGGCACTTTATCAACCAAATGATGGCTATTATTCAAGTCATAGAAAAAAAACAGGTAAACAAGGCGACTTCATAACGAGCGTCACTGTGGGGTCGTGCTTTGGTTCGATTCTTGCGCGAAAACTGCATAGCTATTGGATAGAAACTGGAGCTTCGCAGCAATTTCATATCATCGAGCCGGGAGCCCATGACGGCACTCTAGCAGGTGATATTCTGGACGAAGCCGCAAGGTTCTCCCCAGATTTCTATCAGGTGATCCAATATCATCTTATCGAAACATCCGAGGCGCTTCGGAACAATCATAGCGAACGACTCAGTGACGATCACGAAGGGCGATTCAACTCGCAGCCGACCATGAGCACAATCCACGTTCCCTGTGGTGCAGTCATTTCTAATGAACTCATCGATGCCTTGCCCGTGGAGCTCGTCAAATTCGACAATGACCAATGGAAGAGGCAGATGGTGTGCATTAATGCTAATGGTAACTTCAGTTTCACCAATGCAGAAATCGGGTCACAGGAAATCGCGCAATTTTTCGCCAGCCTCGGAACGGGATACCCCGATGGCTACACGACCGAATATAACACCGACATGGATGAGTTTGTGCGGTCAGCGGCAGATGCTCTTTCATCGGGAATCTTCATCACCATCGACTACGGGCATACTCAGGAAGATTACTACCACCGCGACCGAATAACAGGAACGTTGCAGACATACCACTCTCACCAAAAAGCAGAAAACCCACTACTTTGCCCAGGCGAGATCGACATCACGTCCCACGTGGATTTTTCCCGGCTTCAGGAGACAGCAGAAAACGCCGGATTCCACTCCCCTTGGTCAGGCTCTCAATCAAATTATCTTACCAAACACGCCAGATCATGGCTTCTCGAGATGGAGCAGAACCCGCAAAAGGCAGATATGGAAATGATCCGCCAATTTCAAACACTCACACACCCGTCAATGCTAGGCACAAGATTTTCTGTTCTAGAAATGCTCAAATAATGAGCCCAAATGAGAAATCTCTGCTCTAAGCTTTGACATTACCTCCAACAACACTTAAAGCGCACTTCATGCCTAAACAGCGAATTCTCATATCAGATCCTATTTCTGAAAAAGGAGTAGAACTTCTCAGTTCTCATCCTGAACTTGATGTAGATGTCAACACTGGACTCAGCCCCGAGGAACTCATCAAAATTATTCCGTCATACCACGGACTTATTATCCGCTCGCAGACTAAAGTGACTGCTGAGGTTCTGGATGCCGCTACCGAGCTTAAAGCCGTTGGCCGCGCAGGCGTTGGCGTTGACAACGTCGACCGAGATTCCGCCACCAATAAAGGCGTAATTGTGATGAACACACCAACTGGGAACACCATCTCCACTGCAGAGCTGGCATTCACCCTAATGCTCTCAACAGCACGTAACATCGGACCAGCACACGCAGAGGTACTCAGTGGTAATTTTCCCGCCGCTCGCAAGGCCTACAAAGGCATCGAACTCAACAACAAACGCCTCGCCGTAATCGGCATGGGCCGCATCGGCGCTGAGTTCACTAAACGCGCACAAGCATTCGGTATGCACGTTGTAGGCTACGACCCGTTTTTGACCCAAGCTCGCGCTGATCAACTCAAAATCGAGCTCGCTAGTAGCCCCAATGAAGCACTAACAGGAGCCGACGTCGTAACCCTCCATGTGCCACTCACCGATGACACCAAGCACATCATCAATGCAGAGCGCCTCACCCTAATGAATAAAGGCGCATTGGTAATAAACTGCGCTCGGGGAGGCCTTATTGATGAAGATGCACTCAAAGCCGCCATCGACTCAGGGCATATTGCTGGATGCGGTCTTGATGTATACCAGAACGAACCTCCCGCTTCAGATCACGTGCTCTTCAGTCTCCCCAAGCATATTTCTTTCACACCGCACTTGGGTGCATCAACGAATGAGGCACAGGAAAACGTTGGTATCCAAGTCGCCGAACAGCTCCGCGATTTCCTGACCACCGGAGAGATCCGCAATGCCATCAACATGCCATCACTCGATGCCTCCGCACTCAAAGAAATAGGCGGCTATCTGGATCTCGCTAACTCATTGGGTAGATTCCTCGCCAAGCTAGGCCCAACTAATCCTGATGCTATCCGTGTTTCCTACCACGGTGATATCACAGAAAAAGACACTTCTCTCATTTCGCGCACTGTCTTGACGGGATACCTCGAAGCAGCTCGCCCCGACGGACAGGTCAACATCGTAAACTCCACAGCTGTCGCACATGATATGGGTCTGGAAGTTGCAGAATCTATCATCAATGCTTCCACAGAATACAGCGAGCTCATCATTGCCGAGCTCAGCAAGGGCAACAAAAAATTCCGTGTCGCCGGCACCATCATTGGGCAATCTCCAAGAATCGTCGGAATTGACCACCTCTATGTCGACACTAATATCAAAGGACATTTCCTTATCGTCCGTAATGATGACCGTCCAGGTATTGTCGGTTTAGTGGGATCTGCACTTGGTGAAGCAGGACTTAACATTGCCAATTTATCGCTTGCTCGCAATAAGTCAAAAGGTGACGCACTCAATGTTATCGAACTCGACACCGCACCCAGCAACGAAATCATAGCCCAATTATCGGCATCTCCAGGAGTTCTGTCGGTTACCGCGGTGAAAATCTAAGTCTTTTTTCCAGAAATAGACTTTACACAACAGATCACCTAGCTATTTTCCCGCCCCTGCCTGTCCCCAGTAACACGATTATCCATCATTTTCAAACCAATCAACCACCATGAAAGTTCTTTCCTCACTCATGTCCATGAAAAAGCGTCACGAAGACTGCCAAGTCGTGAAACGTAAAGGCACTCTCTACGTCATCTGTAAGAGTAATCCTAAATTTAAAGCTCGCCAAGGCGCTACAAAAGGCACCCGCCTCAGCAAAAAAGGCGTGAAGTAAACGCCAAGGCTATCTCATTTTTTAAGACCCTTCTCCGATGTCTCGGAGAGGGGTTTTTTATGTGGCTAAAATCTTTAATATTATCGCCTTCACTATCTTAACAATTCCAATAAAAACCAATAAAACCACTCCAAAAAGCAAGACATATACCCACCATGGTATCGGCACGGGCGCAGTCATACTCATCGTGATCGGCTTACCTTTGAGGTCCGCAAGACCATATCGCCAGCGAAGCGTGCGACCATCTTTAGAAACCTCATGTGCGTTGCTCTCATCTACAGCCTCCGGCAAATGCACGACATAACGAAACTCAGCATTACCCAGTAAGATCGCAGAGTTACTTCCTACATATTGATCAATCAATGGTGCCAAATCAACCTCCCTGCGCAGTCGGGCGCTTAAACCCTGGGCTTTCACATCGATAGATCCCAAAATAGCATGCAAAATTTTATCGGCCTTTGTTTGCGGTTCCGATGGACCATTACTTGGCAATATACCTCTAAGCTTGGTGATGTCGTCAGCTTCAATTCCAATTCTAATCACATATGCACCTCGTTCCTTGTCTACACGATTCGTCACCAACCTAAGATTCTCATTACTGCCCACCCCCTGATCAATCGCTCTTACAAAGTCCGCTGCATCCTTTTCTTTCAGCAATAGCGGTGGGACACGATACTCTGCCTCTACTTTGGCCGATCCGTCTTTTTTGAGCCATACCTCCTCGTCCCCTTCAATGCATGATGTTAGTTGTATAGATAAAAATAACAGGATAATCAATCTAGTGAATCGCATGGGTTTGAATGTGAATGGTCGACTCACCAAAGCAACTCCAAACCCACCATTGACAGCAAACCCCCTATGCTTATCGTCGAAGTCATGCATGTCAAAAATGTCATCTTTGTCTTTCTGGTTTGTTTGATCAGTCAGGTAAATGCCGCCAAACGTCCGAACATCCTATTCCTCTTTTCTGACGATCACTCGCCTAACGCCATCTCCGCATATCCAGGAGGCATCCTCGATAAAGTCGCACCCACTCCCTCCATCGACCGCATCGCCAACGAGGGAATGCTCTTCACCAACTCCATCTGCACCAACTCCATCTGCGGCCCATCCCGCGCATCAATTTTAACCGGGAAACATAGCCACATGAATGGTTTCCTAGATAATAGCGCATCTTATTTTGATGGTAACCAACAGACATTCCCCAAGTTGCTTGGTGAAACCGGATACCAGTCAGCCATGATCGGCAAATGGCACCTACACTCTAATCCAGTTGGCTTCAACTTCTGGCGTATTCTCCCAGGTCAAGGGTCATACTACAATCCACACTTCATCGAAATGGACGGCTCGCGCAAGCAATACACTGGCCACTGCAACGACAAAGTCACCGAGTTTGCTCTGGATTGGCTCGACAACAAACGCGACAAGTCCAAGCCCTTCGTCCTCATGACTCAATTTAAGGCACCGCACCGTAACTGGTCGCCGGCACCACGGCACGTCAATCTTTTCAAGGGTGTTACAATGCCTGAACCCGAATCTCTCTTCGACAACTACGCCAACCGCTCTGCCGCCCTCAAGGAGCACGCCATGGGTATCGACAAGCACATGTATTGGGGCTGGGACATGAAGTTCCACGGTAAAAACATATTTCCAAAGCACTTCATGGGCCGCCTCGCCAATGGCGAATACAACCGCATGAACGACAAGCAGAAAAAAACATGGGATGCGGCCTATGAGCCCGAGAATAAAAAATTCATCGCTGACATGAAAGCAGGCAAACTCAGCGACAAAGACGTCGTGAAGTGGAAATACCAACGCTACATCAAAGACTACCTCGGATCAATCCGCAGCATGGATGAAGGTATTGGCAAGATTCTTGACCACCTCGATAAAACTGGCCTAGCAAAAAACACCATCGTTATCTACTCCTCTGATCAAGGTTTTTACCTCGGCGAACACGGCTGGTATGACAAACGCTGGATGTTTGAGGAGTCACTGCAAATGCCCTTTCTCATTCGCTGGCCAGGTGTCATCAAACCCGGTACTATTTCCAATGCACTTATTCAGAATATTGACTACGCACCGACATTTCTTGACGTCTGCGGAGCTGATATCCCACACGATATTCAAGGCCGCTCACTCGTTCCTCTATTAAAAGCCAGCGGCAAAAAACCCACCGACTGGCGTGATAGCCTCTACTACACCTACTACGGGGAGGCCACCCACAACGTTCCCGCCCATGATGGCGTCAGAACCGAAGAGTTCACCGCGTTCTACCTTCCCGAAACTAAGGAATGGCAACTATTTGATCTCAAAAAAGATCCAGGCCAAATGAAGAGCATTCATGCCGATCCAAACTACGCAGCCGCCCTCAAGGACATGCAGAGCAAATATACCGCACTCAAGGTCAAGTATCGAGCCCACTCCGCTATCCTCCCCGCAAATCGCAATCAACAAGGGTGGTGGAAAAAACGCCAATCAACAAAAAATAAACAGGCAAATTCCGGCGGCCACGACCTCCTCTTCATCGGTGACTCAATCACCCAAGGATGGGAAGGTGCCGGAAAAGAAATCTGGGAGAAACACTACGCCAAACATAAAACCCTCAACCTCGGATTCTCGGGTGACCGCACCGAACACGTTATCTATCGGCTTGAACATGGCAACCTACGCAAGCAGAAGAATGCCAAAGTCGCCGTAATCATGATCGGAACAAACAACACCGGCCATAGCAGACAGGATCCAACCCAAACCGCCGATGGGGTGCAGCGTATCCTATCGATTCTCCGTGCCCGCTGCCCTGATGCCAAGGTCCTTCTGCTCGGCGTCTTTCCCCGTGGCCGCACAGCCGATGACCCTCTGCGCAAAATCAACAACGAGATCAACAAACATATCGCAAAATTCCACGACGGCAAACGCGTGCACTTCCTCGATATTTCGGCTAAGTTTCTCGACAAAAATGGCGTTCTCACCAAGGAAATCATGCCCGACGCTCTGCACCCGAAACAAAAAGGATACCAGATCTGGGCAGAGGCCATCGCACCGTCACTGAAAAAACTTGGTATCGATTAGCTCTACCCACTCCTCCCGCCGTCATTCCCCTTGCGCCATGGAGAATGATATGGCAGGAACAGGCCTGATGAATCATACATGGCATGACAATCTATCGCGCTGGTTTTTCCAAGAGGACAAACATACCGATCTCGACTGGTATCTGGGACTCACCATTGATGGCGTATTGCTGCTCGTTGCTGCTTCAGCAGCGGCTATCGCTTACTACATCACTAAAAAAATTATCATCGGTATCACTACCAAGGTAGTGAAAAAAACAGGTAATACATGGGACGATGAGCTGCTGAACAGCCGACTATTCAAATGGCTATCGCTTCTCGTTCCGGCGATCATCATACTCAACACAGCTCCCTACGCCATCGTCACCCATCACGACGGCGTTCCCATGCTCGCAAACATCATTCAATCGAGCGCCAAGGTCTTTATTATTGTACTCGTTTTCTTGTCCCTCAGTTCTTTGCTCAATATCGTTGAACGGATCTACTCACGCTTCGAGGTATCGCGGGAACTTCCAATCAAGGGATTTATTCAGGTGATCAAAATCATCATGCTGCTTGCCGCCGTTATTTTTATCATTTCGACCCTCATCGGCAAGTCACCCGTTCTGATTTTCTCTGGCCTTGGCGCAATGACCGCTATCCTGATGCTGATATTTAAAGATAGTATCCTAGGGCTGGTAGCCGGCATTCAGCTCTCCGCAAATAGAATGGTGGCACGCGGCGATTGGATAGAAATGCCTAAATTTGGAGCCGATGGCGAAGTTCTCGAAGTCGCACTGACCACCGTGAAAGTCAAAAACTGGGATAAAACAATCACCACAATCCCAACATACGCTCTCATTTCTGATAGTTTTAAAAATTGGCGCGGCATGGCTAAATCCGGAGTGCGCCGCATCAAACGATCTGTTAGTATCGATATGTCAACAGTCGGATTTCTCGACAAGGAAACATTAGCCCAACTAAGCAGTATTACTCTAATCAAAGAATACCTTGCAGAAAAAACCAAGGAGATCGCTACTTGGAACGAGGAGAATGCCGACGCATCTAACAAAATCAACGCACGCGGTCTTTCCAACCTCGGAACCTTTCGCGCATACATTCGTGAATATCTAAACAACCACCCAAAAATTTCAAAGACCGAAACATTACTTGTCAGACAACTGCAACCCACCGAACACGGTATTCCGATTGAAATTTATGTTTTCACCACCGATAACGCTTGGGTGAATTTCGAGGATATCCAGTCAGACATTTATGACCATTTCCTATCAGTCCTTCCTGAATTTGGGCTCAGAGCCTTTCAGTCGCCAAGCGACCACTCGTTTTTTCAAACTTCAAACTAACGTGAAACTCTACGACACTCTAACTAGGAATAACCGTGAGCTCTCACCTATTGACGGTGAAACGTTCCGTTTCTACTGCTGTGGCCCTACCGTTTACGGCCCAGCACACATTGGAAATTTCCGCACCTTCGTGATGCAAGATGTTTTTCGGAGAGTTCTGGAAACGGCGAACATGAAGACTCTTCATGTTAGAAACATCACTGATGTCGATGACAAAACGATCCGCGATGCCCAAACATCTGGCAAAAGCCTCAAGGAATTCACCGCTGGTTGGACTGAGAAATTCCATGCCGACTGCACGGCACTGGGCTGCTTACCGCCACACATTGAGCCCAGTGCTCTGGCACATATCCCCCAGCAGATCAAGATGATCGAGCAGCTGATTGAAAAAGGTCATGCCTACGCATCCGATGACGGCTCGGTCTACTTCAGTGTTTCCTCATTCCCCGATTATGGAAAACTATCTCACCTCGACACCCGCGAGCTGAAACTTGGCACAACCCAAAATCAACGTGCAGATGCCGATGAATATGAAAAAGATTCCATCGCAGATTTTGTCCTTTGGAAAACACGCAAAGCTGAAGATGGCGATAACTTCTGGTCATCTCCTTGGGGCGACGGCCGTCCCGGCTGGCATCTTGAATGCTCCGCAATGATCAAAGAATACCTGGGCAACGACTTTGATCTTCATGGTGGCGGTGAAGACCTCGTATTCCCACACCACGAAAATGAGATTGCCCAGAGCCAATGTTCCTGCGGTGGTGGATTTGCTGCCCACTGGTTCCACAGCACTCACCTGATGGTGGATGGTGGTAAGATGTCCAAATCGCTGGGCAACCTCTACACGATCGAAGACCTTAAAGATAAAGGCCACACCGCAATGGAAGTACGCTACGTGCTCATCTCAGGCCACTATCGTAAGCAGCTCAACTTCACACTGGAATCACTGCATGCCGCAAAAGAAGCACTAGCAAAACTCGCCAAAGGACGCGAAACTCTGTCAATCGCCGCAGGCGATAGTTCAAATTCTAAACTCAACATTCTAAACTCAACATTTGCCGCCGCAATCAACTCACTCCACAACGACCTCAATACACCAGCAGCACTGGGCCATCTATTCTCCGGGCTCAAAACTGCGCAGAAACTCGAAGGCAATGAAGCCGCTGCAAACCTCGCGGCGTTTGATACCATTCTCGACGCCCTTGGCCTCAAGCTCCCCACCGAGGAAAAAACCTCTCACATCCCCGCAGAAATAATAGACCTCGCTGATCGCCGATGGCAGGCCAAACAAGATAAGGACTGGGCAACATCAGATCAACTCCGCGACGAACTCACCGCACTTGGTTGGACGATCAAGGACAACCAGGATGGCTACGATCTCGTTGCCAACTAAACTTTTCCAGCTTAGCATTTGCCACCCGCCAATCACAATTCACTACTCAAATGATCCGACCTCGCCGCAACCGAAAGTCCCCTGCTGTCCGCGCCCTCGTGAGCGAGACAACCCTCACAGCCTCCGACTTCATTTACCCGCTCTTTGTTCACGACAAGAAAACGGATGAGGCGATCGACTCCATGCCTGGCTGTATTCGTTGGTCGATCGAGGGTCTGGTTAAAGAAGCCGGGGAGGCCCACGCGCTTGGCATTCCCGCCGTGGTAGTTTTCCCAGCCATTGCAGACGACTTAAAAACGTCCGGTGCTGAAGAAAGCTACAACGATGATGGCCTAGTCCCGCGTGCAGTTAAGGCACTGAAAACCGCCCATCCCACTCTGTGCGTGATTACCGATGTGGCTCTCGATCCCTACAATGCAGATGGCCATGATGGATTGGTTCACAAAAACAACAACGGCGAGTTAGAAATCATCAATGATAAAACAGTGGAGGTCCTGTGCCAACAGGCTCTGTGCCATGCCAAGGCGGGCGCAGATATGGTATCACCATCCGACATGATGGACGGACGAGTCGCTGCTATCCGAGCAACACTCGATTACGAAGGGTATCAGAATACCTCTATCATGGCCTACACCGCCAAATACGCCTCTGCCTACTACGGTCCATTTCGAGGAGCACTCGAATCCACCCCAAAGGCAGGCGACAAAAAATCTTACCAAATGGATCCCGCCAACGCACGCGAAGCAATTCGTGAAACATTGTTAGACGAGGATGAAGGCGCCGACATCGTAATGGTCAAACCCGCTGGCCCATACCTCGATATCATCTCACACGTCCGAGACACCACCACATTACCGGTAGCGGCGTATCAAGTCAGTGGGGAATACCTGATGATCAAGTCTGCAAGTAAAGACGGGTGGCTTGACGAAAAAGCCATCGTGTTAGAATCTCTCACGGGGATAAAAAGAGCGGGGGCAGACATCATAATCAGCTACTTCGCAAAGCAGGCTGCCGCATGGCTTTAACTTAGACTACTATCAGCATCACCGCTAAACCTAGCAGCATGACTCCAAACGCTAGGTCAAACCAATGTGCTACTCTAAGGTAGCGCTCACGGATCACAGGTACCTGCAGCACAAATACCCACACACACCAAAGGATCACCCCCTCAAACACGATCGTTGCCCATAAGATCAAAGACCAATCATCAGGCGACTTTTGAATCGCCAGAAATGGAGCCGTCACACCAGCAAGAAACATAGCAACTTTTGGGTTAAGTAAGTTGCAGAAAAATCCACGTTTCCAACTCAAGAAGGCAGATTCTCCCTCTCTACTGCACTTCTCTACCGATATAGGTGATGACCGCAAACCACTTCTGATCAATTGGTATGCAAGCCACGTCAGATAGAGAGCTGCAGCGTATTTCATCACAATCACCAATCCTCCGCCTCGACTGTAGAGCGCGGAGATACCGGTAACGGCAATGGCTGCATGCATTGCCAATCCACATGCGATACCTACTGCTGTCCAGCAGCCCGCTCTTCTTCCTGACGCCAGGGCCGTGCGTGTCAGCAACACCATATCCGGACCAGGGCTAAATTGCCCAAGTGCCATAACCCCAGCGAATACCAACCACTCATACATTACAAACCCATCAGTAATCTTTTCTCACAAACGAAAAACAAGCTAACCCAAGAATTACGACTTCAAAGGCAAACGAGGTACCCAGTATGTATAAATCGGAATGCCGGTTCTCGTGAGCATATTGGGCTTTTGCATTCTGAATTTCATTTGGAGCATAGTGCTCCATGTCTCCTGGAGGCTCCGCCAAGCTCCGCCCATTGATAACGATCTTGCGTTTTAGCAAAAACGTAACCTCTCTTGATTTGGGAAGTGGCGCCTCCACCGCTTTCACTATGTTATGAGCTTTCACCATCCCTGATTCGGGCTCTCGCTCCGTACCCGTAACCTCACTCGTGCCTTCGCCAAAATCCATATCAACTCCCAATTTTGCCAGTGTATAAGTTGTGGTGTAAATCCAGCTTTCCGCTACCTGAACGCCCCAGCTCACACCCCACACAAGAAAGGCAACTAAAAGAGACAAAAGCGTAGAACGTGTCCACACCGACGTAAGGACCGCAGTGCAATAAATAAGACTGAATGAGAAAACGATCAGCCAAACAGCATGAAAAATACTAGGAACCCACTCCCCCGTACG
>DPWT01000244.1 GCA_003527555.1 Verrucomicrobiales bacterium
ATAAATGCTGGGTCTAAAGACGTCGATGGCTATATTGGTGCAAAGGTTCTGCAGGCAATGTATCGATTTCGGTGTTGCACACGGTGCCCTCGAATCTGCACCAATACGTATTTCATTTAGTAACATACTTGATCTTGATAGTGAAAAAGACTGACGAAATAAAAACTGATTTCATAACCTATGCCAGTGCGTTTGATATATTGAATAGCCATAGCGAGTTACATAAAAACTTCTCACCTTTTACCGTCATGGTATGGGCTCACGGTGACACCAATATAAACCCACTCAAAAACTCAAGCATCTATTAAATAAGCATCTAGTTAATCGCGTGCTATAAAAATTGCAAACAAGAGGATAACTCCAACCGTCCACAGCCAAAAGCCAGAGGGGGTGAAATATGGGAGAAACATGAGCCCAAACCCGAGTAATTTAGGCTGCCAGAGATCTTTCCATTTCCCATACGCAACGTAGACCATCCCGAAAGATCCGAAAATAACCCAAGCAAGAATATCGTAAGGATCAAACATTAGTTTTCAAAGGTGACTTCGCCCCATCGCTCAGGGATATGCATGTTTACAACCCCTTGTGGGCTCCAAACCCAATTATCTTCTGGATGTTGCTGGTCCTCAGGATTAAGACCTGCACAAAGGTCAGCTCCATGTGGCGGTATTCTGATGTACTTGCCATCAATGACTTCATGTTGCCACTGAACACGCGAAAAATTAATTTTCCATATGTCTCCAGCTAATGGTGGTGTGTCACGACCTTGATTATACTTGGCAAGATCATTCCATGGAAACGCGATCTCAACAGACCATCCTTCATTTTGGGTAAAGGGATCGTTGAGGGTACCATTCACACCTACCTTATGAATTAGGCCGGGCAAATTGCAGCCAAGGATCGGCACGCCCCCTTCGCTGTATGGTTTAGGCAAGCTTAGCTCCCAGATAGTACCAAGGGCATTTATCTCAAGTTCGTAATAGTTCTTAGAGTCTCCATCAGGATCGATAAAGATTTCGAAATCGTTGTCATTGAACATGATTTCGTTCTGCTTGGTGATTGTCCCCCAGACATGTGGCTCCACCATTTCAGCGGCAACATAGAAATAGGTATCGTCCCACGCCATTTTGGCACGAGTGCGAAATCTGGGTTTTAACTCGGTATCTCCTGTGATGTCCTGAAAGTCATCCGTCCATGGCACGTCCTGCCAAGCTGGGTCTGTTATAAAGCCGTCCAACTGGAGTGGTGCGGCAACACGTGGGCAACAGTATTTTTTCATGCTACCCATTGTCTATCCCTTATCCACTCGATGGTTAAAAAACCACTTGCCGTAACTCAATACTACCAAGGCGTTATTAAAAACATAGATCCAGTTACCCGAGTTAAAGCTCGGAGCATTAATTCGTAATGAAAGTTTCTTATGAGTCACGATAGTAAAAAAACTAGATCATGGTCTGCCATTAAGCAAGACAAGGCTTTGTAATACAGCGCCTAATCACTTGATCTGTAGCAGGCGGACAGGCAATCAAAGCAAATGACGTCAAACTAGGTTTCCTCATCTAACAATCAGCCCATTGTCAGTCCATTGGATAGAGAATATCTTTTGTGATGGTATCTATTTTTATCAACGTTTCATCATCCAGCGTCACATCTACTGCGGCGAGTATTGGATCAAGTTGATCCTCATGCGAGGCCCCAACAATCGTGGAAGCAACGAAGTTGTGCTGCTTACTCCATGCAGTGGCTAAGGTTACCACATCAATGCCTAGCTCCCCGGCAAGCACCATTATCTTTGCGGTTGTTGCAAGGCTCTTATCGTTAACGAATCGCTCAGCCATTTCCTTTATCCGAGGCTGTTTATTCTGCAAGTAACGACTAAAACGAGCACCCTCTGGATAATTTCCATCGTTGTATTTACCAGTAAGCACTCCGCCTGCGAGAGGGCTATAAGGAAGCAGGCTAACCTTTTCCTGTATACAAATATTAGAGATTTCATCCTCAAACCGACGGTTATTAAGCGAAAAATTATTCTGGATAGTATCAAAACGAGCCAGCCCGCACAAATCACTTGTCCAGAGTGATTTCATCAGCCCATAAGCATTTTCATTGCTTGTGCCGATCGCACGCACCTTCCCCTCGCAGACGAGCTCATCAAGGGCCTCTATCGTGTCTTCGGCGCGCATACCATGATCTGTCCAATGGATCTGATAGAGATCGATGAAGTCGGTTTGCAAGCGTGTTAGACTTCCCTCTACGGCTTTCCTAATGTGATGTCGATCCAGCGCTGCCTTTCCGCCACGTACTGGCGGGTTCCACCAACCGTGAGCCGCACCCGCTACCTTGGTCGCAATAATTATTGAGTCTCGGTTTTTTTCTTTCATCCACTGCCCAACCCACTCCTCGGTCAGACCAGCAGTATCACTAGTCGCTGGCACGGGATAAACCTCGGCGGTATCAAAAAAGTCAATTCCTGCATCCAGCGCTTTATCCATGATACGAAAGCTCTGCGACTTATCGCATTGTTTTCCAAAGGTCATCGTGCCCATGCAAATATCGCTGACAACAATGGCACTCGTTCCAAGTCGATTTTGCCTCATAAACTAATGATGCCAGAGAGCAGCCGTACTTGGCAAGTATGAGTATAACTGCTAATGAATCAGTCCATGGAAAACATCGTAGACCTCGCCCTACTGATCGCACTCCAAGCTGTGCTTGGATTTGATAACCTACTCTATATCTCGCTTGAATCAAAACGGGCACCGCTGGAAAATCAAAAGAGCGTTCGCATTTGGGGGATTGGCTTAGCGGTAGGGCTGCGTATCTGCCTGTTATTCCTACTGCTATTCATGCTAGATTCATTTAAAAAACCTTGGTTTAATGCAGACTTTGGTTGGATGCATGTGGAGATGAATTTTGCAGCCGCTATCACTCTGTTTGGTGGAGTTTTCATTATCTACACCGCCATCAAGGAGGTAATTCATATGATTAGTTTGGAAGAAGCTCATGCACAGGAAAAGAACCGTAAAGGTGCATCAGTTAAGAAAATCGTCGCACTAATCGTCATGATGAATGTTATCTTTTCGTTTGATTCCATTCTCAGCGCGATGGCAATTACCAAAGTGGCGTGGGTGATGGTCACTGCGATTCTGATTAGCGGTGTGCTAATGATTATACTTGCTGACAGAGTTTCCGAGTTCCTGCAGAAAAATCGTCTCTATGAGGTTCTAGGCTTATTTATCTTACTCATTGTAGGTATCCTACTAGTTTCCGAAGGCGGCGAAAAATCAAACCTTAGTTTCTTTGGTCAACCGATTGAGGCGATGAGCAAAACGACATTTTATTTCGTGATAGCTGTGCTCGTTTTAGTGGATATCGTTCAAGGGCGTTATCAGAAAAAACTTATGGCAAAAAAACAAGAACTGCATCATTCGGCACAGTAAAAGCCACTGATATACAAACCACTTTTGAACGATTTAATTTGGTGGTTTCGTGTTCTTACTCCGTGGATGTCATACTCTAACGGCTTAAGGAATCATTGTTGAATAACCTCCTGACATACTTACCATTTGCTTTTGCGGAGTCCCTCCAGCCATTTTTTATCGCCGACTCTATAATGAGCCAATCTTTGTAATTAATGTCTTGGAGCGCTTGTTTCACATCCAAGAAGTTTACCTTGCCTTGCCCGAGTCTATTACCATTTTCTTTGAGATGAATCTGACAGATCGCGTTCATCTTTCCTAACCATCGGATCTCATTGGGCACATTGTAACCCATTTTATGCATATTTGCAGTATCATAGAAGACCTTCACGGCGTCCGAACCAACAGCATCAAGAATTCGCATATGGTCTTCCATATTGAGCCAAGTTTCCAACCCCAGCGTCAGACCTTTTTTTTCAGCAATAGGAGCAATTCTCTTGAGGCGCTCAATTGTTAGCTTTTGCATTTGGGGTTTGTCTTTTATGTCACCTTTACCAAAAAAAGCTAATAGGACAACCTTCTGTCTAAATTCAGGCATAAACTTCATACACTGAGTTACCCATTTCTCAGCATCTGGAGTGGTCATGAAAGGATGCTGATTAAAGATTCCCATTGCCATAGAAGCGATCTCTACTTTGTATTTAGCCGCCGCAGCTAGGAATGTTTGCCTGATCTCTTTATGTATGAGGTTACATTCTGGATTCGTCGGCACATAAGATAGCTGGATTCCATCCAAGCCAAACTCACTGGCCAGCTGGAATGCCCTTGGGTCGCATTTAGAATTAATATGCCAATCGGTAATACCTATTTTGTATTGATGATTTTGCTTTGCCTCAGCCATGACCCCAAGACATGGGTAAAACGACGATAT
>DPWT01000247.1 GCA_003527555.1 Verrucomicrobiales bacterium
GTAGGAGCATGTTGTTGAACCGAGACGGGAAAGTACGAAGTACTAGCGCTGGGGTAACGCGCCGGCGGCGAGTGCGTGCCAATTATCCGGATCATTGACATGGGCAACGAAGGGAAAAAATTCAAAGGTGCCCCGACGATCCGCTCCGACCCCCTGCGCGGTCATATGGAGAAAAAACTCAATGAGGGCGAACAGGTAATCCTTTTCTTAAACCGACGTGGGTTTTCCCGCTCACTGCAATGCGGCAATTGCGGCCACGTCTGTGAATGCCGCCACTGCGCCATACCACTCACCTACCACCGCTCCGAACAACGACTTATCTGCCACATCTGTGGGCATCAGGCGATCACACCCAAAAAATGCCCCGAATGTCAGGACCCATCAATCCGATTTCAAGGATACGGCACAGAACAGGTCGAGGAAGTACTAGAAAAAGTATTCCCACAAGCGAGAATAGCACGCATCGATACCGATACTATGAGGCGCAAGCACGCCCTGCGCGATACGCTTAGAAAATTTCACCAAAGAAAAATCGACATCATTATCGGCACACAAATGATTGCCAAAGGGCTTCACTTTCCAAATGTCACCCTCGTCGGAGTTCTCAATGCTGATCTTGGCCTTCACGTCCCTGACTTCCGCGCTGGCGAACGCACCTTCCAGCTCCTCACCCAGGTGGCCGGTCGAGCAGGTCGCGGTGAACTTGAGGGAGAAGTCATCATCCAGACATTCACACCACACTCACCATCAATTCAATTTGCCCGTCACCACGATTTCACCGGCTACGCCGATCAGGAGCTCGAATTTAGAAAACAGTTTGGCTATCCACCCTACTCCCACTGCGCTGTGCTGGGAACGCGCTCTACCCACGAACGCCGCGCTGAGTTTACTCTGGAGAACCTGCATAAACGCCTCAAGGCAGACCTACCCGCAGGCATGGTGCTGGGCGAACCACTCCCCTCCCCGTTAACCAAAGCTCACGGCCAGTTCCGTTTCCAGCTGATGCTTCTCGGCCCGTCTGCCCGTCAACTCTCTCGCCATATAAACAGCATCCTGGCTCAGACCCCACCGCCAGACGACGTGACCGTGGTTTTTGACATGGACGCAATGGGATTTTAACTAAATTGGTATTTGGTTTTTAATGAGGGGCGGCTAGAAAAAGACATGTCATTTTTAGAACTCAAAGACATCAAGACCCATTTCCCCGTGCGTACCGGAATGTTCGGCGGCAAAGCAACCGAGGCGGTAAAAGCCGTTAATGGTGTCACTCTGACCATCAATCAAGGGGAAATCCTAGGACTTGTCGGCGAATCAGGGTGTGGAAAATCCACCCTATCCCGCACCATCATGCAGCTTATTCCTGCAACATCCGGTGCCGTAGTCCTTGAGGGGCAAAACCTGTCTGCCCTACCGCAACATGAAGTCAGGCGAAGACGGCTCGACTTCCAGATGATTTTCCAAGACCCCTACGCCTCACTAAACCCTCGCATGACAGTTCACTCGACCTTGGCAGAGGCGATTCGACAACGCCATAAAGATGCCAAAGGCACTGTTCTCGATCAACGCATCGCGGCACTCATGGAGCGAGTTGGATTAGATCAGCGATTCATGAAGAAATACCCTCATGAATTTTCTGGTGGCCAGAGACAACGTATCGCCATCGCCCGCGCTCTCGCGCCCGAGCCGAAACTGATCCTTGCAGACGAACCAGTCAGCGCTCTCGATGTCTCAATACAATCACAAATACTTAATCTTTTATTGGAACTCAGAAAAGATCTAAATCTTACGATGATATTCATTTCTCATGATCTATCCGTTGTTCGCTACCTGGCCGACAACATCGCCGTGATGAACCAAGGGGAAATCGTCGAGTATGGCGAAGCTGAAGAGATTTTCAATAATGCACAACACAGCTATACTCAAAAGCTCCTCAAGGCGATTCCTCATATCCAGCACAGCGCATAATCAAAATTTGCAGGCCATGGAAGTCATTCAAAAAAGAGAAAAACTATAGCCACCTTTGTGTAAGCGGTCAGGCATGATCGCAAACCTTGAAAGGCTAAACACTGCCAAACAATTAATCTAGAATGCCCCCAAGCAAACCACCAAAAATTCGATTAATACACTATCTCGGATACTTCGCATATCGCACTTTCGAATTCGTATTACGCGTATTCCCCATGGAAATGGTCGCAACGCTTGGTCATATTCTAGGGAGTATTGGTTGGGCAATCATGCCTCAACGCCGCCGCACTGTGATTCGTAATTTGCGTATCGCCCATGGAGATCAATTTGATTTAGCCCAAATCAAAAGCCTATGTCGTCAAACATTTAAGAATGCGACAGCCAACCTCCTAACAAGCCTCCGGATCAATACCCTGAAACCAGGTCAGCTAGAGGATTATATCGAACTACAAGGAAGCGAACACCTCACCAAAATACGTGAAGCTAATCTAGGAGCCATCTATTTGCTCGCTCACATGGGTAATTGGGAAGCCCTCAGCCACCTCCAGTTACCCATCAATAACCCAGCTCCCTTCGCCGGGCTTTACCGCCCAATCGATAATCCATTATTAGACAATCTCGTTAAACGACGTAGGGAAAATTCAGGGACCAAACTTTTCAGCAAACGCGATGGGTTTTTCAAACCTATCGCACACTTAAAATCCGGAGGTAACTTGGGAGCTATTGCAGACCAGAATGCAAGACACCACGGCATGGCTCTACCTTTGTTTGGCAAGCTGACCTCAATGTCTAACCTGCCTGCCCTCATGCACCGGCGCGCTGGAACACCCATCATTCCTATTTCAGTATATACAGTCACACCCGGAAGATGGGTCATCAATATTCATCCTCCCATTGACGTCCCTAGTGAGAGAAAAAAAGACACTCATTACGTCTCCACTCTTTGTTGTAAGGCCTATGAAAAAATGATGTCGGAGAGCCCAGCTGACGTGCTCTGGATGCACAACTATTGGCGTATTTCACAGCGGCGCCCTCTCAAGATCTTCGGAGTGAAAAAAGAAGGGTATGCCAATAATATCACTCAGCCATTTCACATACTTGTATATACTGGTAACGACGAGGAGGATGCCCAAGAAACCATCACTCAGCTGGAGCGTCTTCGAGCATACCGTTCAGATATTTACATTACTACAGCAGGAAAATATCCTGTTTACGCTGAAGCAGATCATCACATCCCATGCAATCCAGGCGAGCCACCTCACCTCTCAAGTAATGCTATTCAGGCATACGAAACCACGCGCACTTCACCAATTGACTGCGCGCTAGATTTCACCGATGATGGGTCTGGCAGCTGTCTACTTGAGAAAGCAGGTCTCTCGACCATCCGTGGCCGCCAAGGGAAATGGATGAGCGAACAAACTAGGGAAATTTACCAAAAACATAACGATAAAAGTATCTCTCTTTTCCTAACTAGCCTCGGACTGAATGACATATCCCAAGAAAATTGATCATAAAATCATGTTCGATGAAATATTTACACACAGATTGGCAACAAACTCTCAATAGCATTGAACTAGTCAACTTTGACGCATGGTGGAATCTGGACGCAAAACCAGTTGAGGCACCCAATACCATTGCGGGCAAACCGAATGCTTGGAGCCATGTCTGCTCATTAAAAACGGCTGAGGGAAAAACCCTCTACCTTAAACGCCAACAAGATTTTTACCCCAAAAACTTACTTCAACGCTTTTGCAAACAACTGACGTTCACGCGCGAGTTCAAAAACTACCACCTTGTGAAAAGTGCAGGAGTCATCGTTTATGACCTTATTTATTTTGAATCACGTATCAAAAATGGCCACAGACAAGCCATTTACGTGGCGGAGGGACTAGACGGCTTTATCTCATTAGATAAATTAATCCCAATCTGGAATGCTAATGGCTGGCCACCACGTATGGATCGCAGAAGAATTCTATCTCCGTTGCTGGAGACCATAAAAAATCTTCACAGACACGGTATATTACATAATGCACTCAGCCCCAGACACCTGTTTTTCAATCTCTTCACAGATCACCCATACGATATTCCCGAAAAAATCGATTTTAGGCTAATTGACTTTGAGAGACTGAAAAAATTGAACCAAAGATCAGTTAAACCTATCCAACGCGATCTTTTCACTCTCCATCGACGCGGCCTACACTGGCCCAACAGCGACCGCGTCTGGTTTCTAAAGAATTACCTCGAAATTAGCAAACTGACGGCAGAAGCCAAAACGATCATCCGCGAATTCCAAAAACGCGCAAAAAAAAAGCTCCGCTAGAAAGCTCATATCTGTGCTAGACTCGGCAACAGGTTCACGGGATAATGAGACATGCATTTCTTGGTCACTGGCGGCGCTGGATTCATCGGCTCTCATCTCACAGAGGCTCTGCTCGGGCAGGGTCATCAAGTCACCGTGTTCGATGACTTCAACGATTACTACGATCCTGCGATCAAACGCGCCAACGTAGCGCACATTGCCAATGATATCCAGATCATTGAGGCAGACATAAGAGATGCAGTCACGGTGGAGCGCACATTTGCAGGAAACAAATTCGATACCGTGGTCCACCTAGCCGCCCGCGCAGGCGTCAGACC
>DPWT01000196.1 GCA_003527555.1 Verrucomicrobiales bacterium
GGTAATTTTTACCATATTTTTTTACCATATTTTTTAACCATGTGGTCGATTTTCTACCATATTTTTACCATATTTTTTACCTTTTTTTTTACCATATGGTTGATTTTCTACCATATTTTTTACCATATGGGCGATTTTCTACCATATTTTTTACCATATTTTGCAGCTAAAATAGTCATGGTTTCTACTATTTTGCTCTATTTGTACTGGTTATTTAGCCCTAATGGTAGGTCAGGTGGGACATGTTCCTATCAGGGACAGTCTGCAGAGTTGAGAGAGAACATGGGAGAACAATGTTAGAATTTTGAAATACACACACCCAGACTTGAACCAAGAAATACACATATTAAAGCACACACACTTACCAGTAAACCAAGAAGCCTGCCTATCAGCCAGTGGAACAACGATGCTGATAGCGATGGCTCCTCAACAATCTGGGAGTATGCCTTCGGCACCGACCCCCGTCTTGCCTCATCGATCAGCCGTCCGGAACTGCGTATTGGCACGGGTGTGGGTGGACCATTTCTTGATTACTGGCTGCCTCGTGACCGCCGCCGCGGGCTCAACTTCCTTGGCATGGTATCATCAGATTTATCAGCTAATGGATGGGACAAGGGCGCACCCTTTGTCACCGTCGTTGAGGACGAGGAGAACCACCTCCTTTTTCGTAGTGCCACCTCGATCGGTGATGAACCAAAGCAGTTTATCCGCGCCGAAATGGTCAACCCGCCGGGTGAGTAGTATTGTCAGGCAGCACATGGCGATGAGGGCGCCAAGATCAGGTGAAGGCAAGGTTTCATCTCAATGCATGAATGCAACCATCACCAGCGAGGATGATGACTTTGTCACGGCAGGTGCATAGCGCGGTATACTCGACACGCTGGCCGAGGCGTTGAATCCACAGCGGCTTGCCTGTTGAGGCAGTAGCAGAAAGTGGTGTTGTCAGAGCAGATGCCAACCCACCCGCTAGCGATGGCGGGGCGGATAGCCCAATGCGCAGGCCGGCACAGATATTTGCTGTTAGGTTACTCTGAGGACTCTTCCCAATTGCGACCTTGGTCGGCGATAGAGTCGAGATGCTTCATATGACCAAGTTCACGGGCATGCGGAATGTCTGGGGTCCACAGGCGGCGTGGTGGTGCATTACCCCAAGCCGGGCGGTTCATGCCAACGTAATGATCAAAAACGACCGGCGGTTTAGCCTGATGGGCAGAAATACTTGCACATCGTGATGGATCAAGCACCTCATCTACACGGAGAATAAAGTGGAAATCGTGCCAGCCTTGATCTGCATGACGACGGACGAATGCGGGGTCGAGTTCGCTGTCCCCAGTCCATGCCATCAATGGCGAACGTAACAGTGAGAATTGCCAAACATCATCATGCAAGCGAGAGCTGTATGCGTCCGGCGTGTGCAGGCTGAGACTATAGTGATCACCCTGAATGCTGTCCCATCCACAGAATGGCATTTCGTCCGACCCAGAGGTTCGTTCCACATGACCACCCGCCAAACCACTGGTCCAGCCATCAGGCTTGGTTGCGAGTTGGATTGGCATTTGCAGCATCTTGTAGCGCTCTGCAAAAACAACTTGTAGGTGAAGGTGAACCTCAGGTTTCCCAGCCAATACCGTCACGCTGATCCGGATTTTTGAATCTCCAATCGTCTGGTCGGCATACAGCCGAGAGCGTAACGGACCAGCGTCCTCGACAATCCATTCGAGTTCGTTGAGGCGAACCCCGATGTCCTCATTGAACCCTGTTTCATGAAACACCCAAGTATCGCCGTGATCTTCACGTAGGTGAAGTGAAAGCCCCTCGGCTCCCAGCAGGTCGCGCCCCTGCCATTTTAGTGAAGCAATTCCCTGGGGTCCGGTTTCAAGCTGAAGATCTCCAGCTGAAATGACCCCTGCTGCCACATTCACTGGATCCGGGTGGGCAGGAGAATGGGGGGCCGGCCCGGCAAGCAACTTAAGAATGCGCTGACCAGATGCGGCAATATGCGCTGGCAGCACCACACGGTGGGTCATATCACCGGCATTCGCTTCGGGTGTGACCAGTTGGAAAGGCACAGGTTTTCCATTCTCATCTGCAAACCAACGGTCGCTCCAATCGTCAAAGTCGATAAAGGGTTCACATTCAATGTATCCATCGAAGTCATCAGAAGATCCATTGAGTAGAACGAGACGCTGGACGTTTTCGCCAGGCAATTTTACACGGGCATAGCGGCGGGAAACGCGCACGATTTCCTCCTCGGCTACAATCATCGCACGCCCCTGCATGTTGCGGGTCGAAACACAGGATGTGGGCACGCTGGTGCCAGCTAAAATATCGTGAAACTGAGTAAAGGCGAGGTCCTTCCATGCTTGGTCGATCCGCCCAAGTGTAGCATCAGAATTCTGGTTATCTGTTGCAAAAGCTCGTGCCAGCTCCTCAGCCTGCTCCAGCATTCGCTCACCGCGATGTTGAATCTGTTTGATATCGTGCATCACGCTATAACAGCCTGGAAATGTTTTCTGCAGTTCATAATCTACCACCGGCAAAATCTCTCGGCGTGCTTCCGCCTCCTTGTAAAAATCATCAACCGTACTGAATCGCATTTCGACCCCCTCAAAGGCATCACGATGACTCAGTAACCATTCAATGTTGGCTTTTGTAGGTCCACCACCGTGATTGCCAAGACCGTAGAACATCATGGTGTGCCCGAAGGCTGGATCGGTCGCCTTCACACTAAGATCAATCTGGCCATGAAGTTCGTCACTCCGGGTCACATACGCTGGCGCAATACGATACCCGATAATTTCCGCACCTCCGGTTCCTCGCCAACGAAAAGTCTGAGCGGGCAGCTTGACCTGGCTTTCGTTAGGGCGGTGGAAAACGTATCCACGATAGCCAAATTCGTCCAACAAATCGGGCAGCGTGGCCGGATGGCCGAAGGTGTCAACATTGTAGCCAATCTTGGGACTGATACCGAAACGATCCTGAAAATACTGCTGTCCAAGCGCGATCTGCTTGCGCCAACCGGCTGCCGTAGGGAGGTTGGCGTCGGGCTGTATCCACTGCCCTCCAGCAATCGACCAGCGGCCTTCGGCGATCAACTCACGCACCGCTTCAAACAATCCTGGATCAAGATCCTCAACCCACTCGTAGAGCCACGCTTCTCCGCGGGTATATCGGAACTCCGGATATTCATGACAGCGGTCCACCGCGGAACGAAAAGTGGCAAGAGCCTCATCTACCCCAGCTTGCCAGTTCCACAGCCAAATCGGATCAAGGTGAGCATTGGCAATGAGATGAACGACAGTTTTGGACATGGCATTAGTAGAGATATGGGTCACAAACACATGCTCGCTCAGCTCAAACCGCATCGCGAACAACATAATCATGGCATAAATTACATTTTGAGTAAACGTTAAACCAAAAATTTTACCAAATGATCATTAATCCCCCCCGTTATGCCCATGCAGAACTCATCAAGCTCCCCTTGTAAGCAGGAGCAATGTTTTGAGCCTATGATTTCTGTCTGGTAAAACCTAGATAGATTACTTAGG
>DPWT01000209.1 GCA_003527555.1 Verrucomicrobiales bacterium
AGTTCGTGGGACTAAATATCTCAGCCGATGAGATTTTTATCTCCGATTGCTCAAAATGCGACACAGGCAACATTCTTGATATTTTTGGTCAGGGCAACAATATCGCTATCACTGATCCGGTTTACCCAGTCTATGTTGATACCAACGTCATGGCTGGCAACACCGGTGAGGCGGATGAAAATGGCGCCTACGAGGGGCTTGTTTACCTGCCATGTAACGCCGAGAACGGCTTTGCCCCAGCTATTCCACAGGAAAAAGTCGACCTCATCTACCTGTGCTACCCAAATAACCCAACTGGCACCACGGCATCACGCGAGCAGCTCGAGGCATGGGTGGCCTACGCACGCGCCAACGATGCAATTATTCTCTACGATGCCGCCTATGAGGCATTCGTGCAGGATAGCTCTGTGCCGCGCTCGATTTTCGAAATCGAAGGTGCTCATGAATGCGCGATCGAGTTCCGCTCGTTCTCTAAGAACGGCGGCTTCACCGGTGTGCGTTGCGCCTACACTATCATCCCGAAAACTCTCAGTGTTACCGCATCGACAGGTGAGGATGTCACTCTGCACTCACTTTGGAATCGCCGTCACGCCACCAAATTCAACGGCGCATCCTACCCCGTTCAACGTGGTGCCGCTGCCGTTTTCTCCGATGAAGGAAAAGCCCAAGTCTCCGCACTGATCGAGCACTACATGGGCAACGCGGCCCTGCTCAGAAAGGCTTGCCAAGACTGTGGACTGACCGTCTTTGGCGGCGAAAATGCCCCCTACGTCTGGGTGCAGTGCCCGGAGGGCACCGACTCCTGGGGTATGTTCGACAAAATGCTTGAGGACGCCCAAGTCGTCATCACCCCCGGTTCCGGGTTTGGAGCAGCTGGCGAAGGCTACTTCCGTATCTCTTCGTTCAACACACGTAAAAACGTCGAGGAAGTTTGTCGCCGCCTCGCAGCGATCTAAATTGGCGTAGACCTCAAGTTTCCTCGCCCAGCAACCCATCAAAAAAACACCCCGCCGGAGCAATCCAGCGGGGTGTTCTTTATTAAATTGTTCTACGTCTCTTAAAACCAAGGCTTTTTGTTGGCAATGTAGGTATTCACAAATTCTTCGTCTGACTTCGTCAGATACATAATACCCTCAACTAAGCCGATGACACTCATCGCGGTGGTTGCGAAAATTGGAATACAAAGGAATGAGAGAGCCATTCCAGCGATAGAGACAGCGATCATGATAATCCCCTCTTTTTGATAGCCGAGCACGAACTTGTGTACGCCTAAACAGCCAAATATAATAGCTAAGATTCCTGCCAGAACTTTCTTTTCAGCTCCAGGAATCTGCCCGTCTGTGGCTTGCGTATCTGTGGCAGGTGGTTGCTCCAATGCTGGGGGCTGTTCATTAGCCTCGTCAGGCACTTCAGGAGCAGCTGGGGGCTGTTCAGTATAATCTTCAGGTGGTTGTTGTTGATCATCAGACATAATTACATTATATGATTATTTTTGCGCTTACGGCAAGCCACAATATGATTATTGAATTACTGCCTTAATACTTCTCATGATACCATACGTTAAAATAGCTGAGGCAACCACTCCTGAGGGCGAACCTCTGGAACTGATCGAGCACGATGGAACATTTATGATATGCTCACGCGGCGAACAACTGATGACCTCCTTCTCTCACGGATCAGAAGAGACGCTCGCTGAGCTTGCCTGCTCGCCATTTCAACCTGTCAACCAACCAAAGGTTCTGGTTGGAGGTCTGGGGATGGGCTACACGCTGGCCGCTGCAACCAAAGCATTGCCCGGGAAACGTGCTCGTTTTGTGGTTGCAGAGCTGACCTCAACCATTGAGGTATGGAATCGCACCCACCTCAAACACCTTAATCCAGGACTACTCGATGACGAACGTATCTCCGTCAAAATCCAGCCGGTACAGAAGATTATCCGGCAAGCTCGTGCCGATTACCACGCTATCCTTCTGGATGTAGATAACGGCCCATCTGCATTTCACGGAAACAACAATAATTCTCTCTACACCCTGGAGGGCCTGCGAGAAATTCAACATGCGCTCAAAGGGGGGGGTATCCTCGCTGTCTGGTCGGCTCGCCGCGATCAAGCATTTACCAAGCTGCTGCGCAAAGCAGGATTCGATGTAAGTGAGAATGCTGTCGCCGCTGCCCACAAAGGCACAAAGCGAAGGACCCATACCATATGGCTCGCGCGAAAAAAAATTTACTAAACAACTGGCAGTCGGGGGCCGCTATATCATTAATAATCTCTCATTACCAATATCATGCAACGTATTCTGCAACTTACTCTCGCTAGCGTTATTATTTTATCTGCACAAGCAGAGGAACATACCGTGACTGAAAAATCATTCCGCACGGAAAGCACACTGAACGCCGTATTTCTTCCTGAAAAATTCACATCATATACGATAAAGCCAAACATATGGACCGACTTTACCGTAAGCTCGCTCGTTTCCCAAGGTACTCAGGTAAAAAAAGGCGCCACTCTCATCGGCATCGATACTAAACATATTGATAAAAACATCGCTGAAGCGGAAAAATCCCGCATATCAGCCACGCTTGCCTTGGCACAGGCCAAACACGAACTCGCACAGCTCAAGATCGCTACTCCACGGAATTTGGAAGCATCTGCACGCAACGAAAAACAAACAGCCGAGGACCTCAAGTGGTATATCGAGATAGGCCACCCCAAGGAA
The DNA here is from genome assembly GCA_003527555.1 of Verrucomicrobiales bacterium. Classification (GTDB taxonomy): domain Bacteria; phylum Verrucomicrobiota; class Verrucomicrobiia; order Verrucomicrobiales; family Akkermansiaceae; genus Oceaniferula. The sequence goes on from DPWT01000209.1 coordinate 2,718, forward strand.
ATTGAGGTGACCAAGCGCAGTATCAAATCGGCCGAGCTCCGACTCGCATACCAACAAGAAGAACTCAAGCAGCTGCTCAAGATGTATGGCGAGGACAATAAGACCGAAGAGACTGAAGAAATCATTCTCAAGCGCACACGCAATTCTGTCGAACAAGCAGAGTTCGCCTTAAAGGCTGCAAAAATTGAAGTCAAAAGATCACTAGCCATCAGCATACCACGTAAGCTCAAAGCCATGCAGCGGGCAAGCGATATGGCACGCATCGCAAATGCTGCAGCTCAAGAGCAACTCCCGCGCGCGCTCAAGCTAAAGCAACTCACCGTGGCCAAAGCAGAGCGTGACGATAAAAAAAGCATTGAGAATCTTGCCCAGCTAAAAGCAGACCGCACAATGATGAATATCACCGCGCCTGCAGACGGCGTGGTTTACTACGGTAGTATGCACCAAGGGAGCTGGAACCCCGCTGCTGCTGCCAAAGTTCTTAAGATTGGCGGTAAGCTGCCCAGTAACACATCACTGATGACCTTTATCCCCGCAGACTCACCACTCCAACTCTCAGCATTTGCTACAGATAAACAGCTCACTAATCTCGCCGCCGGAGCCAAAGGGTTCGCCATTTCCAATTTGAATCGCTACCATACTATACCAGTCAGCATTTCCTCCCTCGCAACCTACCCCGAGACCGACGGCACCTACCACGTTGCTCTCAAACCAACTCTCGGTAAAGCCGACAAAATTGTGCCGGGCATGAAGGCTACAATTCAAATCCAAGGTCAAAAATTCGACAAGGCACTAGTTGTCCCAGCTAATTTTCTCAGCCGCCAGCCTGACGGATCTTATTCCGTTAAACTGAAACTCGCCAACGGAAAAACCGATAACCGTGCAGTGACCATTGGCGCCTCAAATAAAGATTCTGCTATCATTACTAAAGGCATCGAAAAAGGCCAAGTTATTGTAAAGTAAGCGTCAAAATTTAAATAGTAAATTGGTGCTCCGCTCTCTCTTCATTACCGGCCTTCTGACTACCTCTGCATTTACCCAAAATGCAAAGGTGGACACCATGCCCGATATCAATGCTGCCATCACGCGCGGTGTTGATTTTCTGTTAAAACACCAGAACAAAGATGGGTCATTCGGCACCGCAAATCGCACTAAAGGGCTGAATATTTATGCCCCGCTGCCCGATGCACATCAAGCGTTTCATATGGGAAGCTCAGCTCTTGCCTTGCACGGGTTGTTAGAAAGCGGTGATGCCCGTCCCAGCACCATCACCGCGATTAGAAATGCCGAAAAATGGCTACTGAATAATCTACCAAAAACCAGAAACTTAAACCGAGGCGCGACCTACAACGTTTGGGCACATGCTTATGGCCTCCGTGCACTGGCGTCTCTCTACCGCCATAACAACAATTCGCAAAAGCGTTCCGAATATAAACGTCAGGCAGAACTTCAGATCGCCAAACTTGTCAGCCAAGAAGACATCGGCCGAGGTTGGGGATACTATGACATGGATGATATCAAGACCGCCAAACCATCGGGGCTCATTATGAGCTTCACCACCGCCACGATCATGCTCGCGATGCACGATGTTTCCTCATCCATGGATATCAAGCTGCCAGAAAAAATTGTCCAGCGGGGTATCAAAAGCCTACAAGCCATGCGCAACCCAGACTCCACTTACGCCTATTCATATGGTCATCGCTGGAAACCGCGTGGATTAATTAATAGGCCCGCAGGATCACTCGGAAGATCTCAAACGTGTAATGCCGCATTAAGAAAATTCGGCGATAAAGATATTACTGACAACGTAATACGCACTTGGCTACAAAGGCTATTCGAACGTCAAGGATGGCTCGATCACGGACGCAAACGCCCAATACCCCATGAAGCACCCGCAGCCGTAGCCGGATATTTTTACTACTACGGTCACTATTACGCCTCTGAGTGCATTCATATTCTGCCCGAAAAGGAACGCAGCTCACTAAAAAAGAAACTTGCAGCGCTAATGATCGAGCGACAGGAAAGCAACGGTTCATGGTGGGATTTCCCGCTCTACAACTACCATTACGCCTATGGCACTGGTTATACATTAGCAATTCTGTCGAGATGTCGATAAGAGCGTTTCATCAACTGCAAAACGCCATCTCATTTGACACCACCTTGATCATAGGCTAATTATGATCCGCTATGCATAATTCTGCCTTATCATCACTGGTCATACTACTTGGCATCTTCAACGTCTCACATGCTGCTACTCAAGTTTTCAATTCCGTCGCTGAAACTACATTAAATCAGTCGTCCCCTGACAACAATATGGGTGGCCACAATACACTCTTGGCTGGAGTAACAAACGGAGGGGCGTTTCGCCGTGGCTTAATCAGGTTTGACGTCTCCAGTTTGCCCTCAAACTCAACAATCACTTCAGTATCGCTGCAGCTAACCGTGCCTGATGGGAACGTTGCCAACACTCCCAATTTTGCACTCCACAGAATGATTACGGCATGGGTAGAAGGTAATAAGAGCGGAAATAGAGGTGCTGCCGCAACTGATGGCGAGGCTACATGGAACACATCAGGGATCGACGACTGGGAATTACCTGGTGCTGGCATTGGTGTTGATTATATTACATCCCAATCCGCCGGTATCAACGTTAACGGTGTGGGTTCATACAACTGGGCCTCCGCCGGCCTCACTGCAGACGTCCAAGCATGGGTCAGCGGATCTTCCGCCAACAACGGCTGGATCATGATCGAAACAACTGGTGTCAACCAAACAGCACGCCGCTTCAGCGCCACGAGCGATCCCGCTCTTACCGTCGTTTACTCTGCTGTGCCCGAAACATCATCGACCGCCATGTTCGCCCTTGGCGGCATCACGCTGCTCGTCAGAAAGCGCAAGTCTTAGGCCTCTCTCACCCCATAAATGTCCTTTTGCCGCGATAGGTGAAGTCAGGATCATAGAGCATATACTCGATGTGCGCCTTGGTTAGTTCACCCATGGTTTCACATTCAATGAAACGGTCAGTCTCATGAATTCTCACAAGCTCTTCGCGGAGCTGAAAAACGTGTTTCTGTGGTGACAACTCCTCCCGCGCCATTGACGCTAAAAGTGCTTGGAGCCGGCGTTTTTCAGCCCGAGCGCGCCGTGCCATCTGCGTGCGCTCTTCCTCCGCATACTGAGCAATTGTGGTGCGGTTCATCTCACGGAAACTGAGTCGCGTGACGTCCCTATTTGATGAAAAACGGTATGCCATGTAGATTTTTGCCCCTCCTTGATATGACTGCTGATCGAAATCTATCGGTCTCACACGATACTGCACCTCCTCAAAATCGGGCGTTACATCCACAACGTAATTGACTGATCTCATATCACCCAACAATCGGATAAAGCAGCGCTCATTAAATTTAACAAACTCTTTGGCAATACGAATGCGGTTGATTTCTGGCATCGTCAGATAATCTTGGCTAAACACATCTCCAGGGAGTCCTGCAATATGCTCCTCAATCAGGGTATTTCCCCTAATCATATAGTTGATTCTGTTGGGTGAGAGGATGTGCTCAAGCTCAAGACCGTAGATTCGTGACGCATCAGCATGTTTTACGTAGTAATAATCTGAGTTGTCATTATATTTATTTGTAATCCGAATTCGAAATGGCCGCGAGTTCCCAAACTCACCAAAATCTATGCGATCTACCATAAGATGTTCGTGATGGGCAGTATCGCCGCCCACTTTGAGTTCGGAATATATCTGCGTTAGTTGTGGGCGCAGCTCCATCATCACCTCATGCGGGTACATCACCGTAAGCCACAAGGTTTCTTTTCCACTTGGATCCTCGTAGGGAATAGATCCGGTGAAACGCAAGAGCTCGTCATAAACCAGGGGAATATCTGTATATCGCCCAAAATGGTAAAGATACTGCCCCAGCCATTGGCTGACGTCGTAGTGTTGCTTGCGTCGGGAAATAATCGGCATCCTCGCCGTGTAGCATGACAGATCGTAGATTAAAAATCAAACTCGTAATCTGGCAGGAATGCCAATCACGCATTCGCTTGACGCGCACCCTCCGCGGCATCTATTCTCCAATCATCACGGCGTGCATGACTCATCATAACGCCATTATCACCACCAAACCAATATCACTGTGGACCTAAAGGAAATTCGCAAAATCGTCGAGCTGATGAACGAACATGAGCTAAGCTACTTCCACCTCGAAGAGGAGGGAGTAAACTTGAAGCTAAAAAAAGGTGCTGACATCGTCCAAGTCGCACAAGCAGCCATGCCGGCAGCAGCTCCAGCCGCCGCACCAGCTACACAAGCAACTACCAACGAAACACCTGCTGCAGAGCCTGTAGGTAATGATATATCAGCTCCTATGGTAGGCACATTTTACGCATCTCCATCTCCTGACTCGCCACCATTTGTAAACGTGGGAGATACCATAAACGAAGGGCAGACCATCTGCATCATCGAAGCGATGAAAGTCATGAATGAAATCAAAGCAGAGACCTCCGGCACTGTATCCGCCATTGTTGCCAAAGACGGAGAGCCTGTTCAATTCGGTGATGCTCTTTACCGCGTTCAGTAAATCATCCATAAGGTAATCTTTTTCTTTTCCCCAATGTTTAGTAAAGTACTAGTCGCCAACCGAGGGGAGATTGCCCTTCGAGTAATTCGCGCCTGCCGAGAGCTCGGCGTAGAATCCGTTGCCGTGTATTCGGAGGCAGATATTGATTCTATGCATGTGCAGCTAGCAGACGAAGCAGTCTGCATCGGGCCGGGGCCCAGTAAGGATAGCTACTTAAAGCCAGACCGCATCATTGCTGCTGCCGAAATCACTGGAGCAGAAGCGATTCATCCCGGGTATGGCTTCCTCTCCGAGAATGCACGTTTCGTGGAAATCTGTGAAAGCTGTAATATTCAATTTATCGGCCCTTCTGCAGACGTCATTCGCCGTATGGGTGATAAAAATAGTGCTCGTGCTTCTGCTGTTGAGTTCGGCGTGCCCATCACACCTGGTTCTGACGGCATTTTAAATTCGGCCGAGCACGGGCTTGAGCTCGCCAAAGAAATCGGGTTCCCTGTGATGATCAAAGCAACCGCAGGTGGCGGTGGCCGCGGCATGCGCCCGTGTTACCTAGAAGAAGAATTTATCTCTCTCTATGATGCCGCCAGTAAAGAAGCAATCGCCTGCTTTGGTAACGGTGAGTGTTATCTAGAAAAACTTGTCCTCAAACCTCACCACGTCGAAATGCAGGTTATTGGCGATTCGCATGGCAACTACATTCAACTTGGTGAGCGCGACTGCTCCATGCAGCGCCGTAATCAAAAAATTATCGAAGAATGTCCTTCTCCACTAATTTCAGATAAGATGCGTAAACAAATGGCGAAGGCATCGGTCAATCTCATATCATCAATCGACTACCAGAATGCGGGCACGATAGAATATCTCGTCGATGAAAAGGCAGAAAACTTCTACTTCATGGAAATGAATACCCGTATTCAAGTGGAACATCCTGTCACCGAGGAGGTGATGGGTTGTGAGCTTATAAAAGAGCAAATCCGGGTTGCTGCAGGCGACCCACTGTCTGAGCACGTGTTAAAAACCAACCCACGAGGACATTCCATTGAATGCCGAATCAATGCGGAAGATCCATACAATAATTTTGCTCCCAGCCCGGGTAAAATCGACCTCTGGTATACCCCCGGAGGAAAGGGAGTGCGGGTAGATACTCACGTTTACGCAGGTTACTCAGTGCCACCGCACTACGATTCCATGATCGCGAAACTAATCGTGACTGGTGCAACACGCCGTATCGCGATTGATCGCATGAAACGCGCACTTTCCGAGTTTAAAATCGAGGGCATCAAAACAACTATTCCCTTTCAGCAGGAAATCATGGAACACTCAGATTTTGTCAACGGAACTTACGGTATTGAGTGGGTTGGTGACTACATGGCTGAAAAAGGATACTAAGATATCTTGATAATTATCTGAGCTCTTTGGGATCGCTGTACTGGGCCGCCCTGTGCGCGCGCTGTATAATAATTTGTTCTTTTTGAATAAATTACGCTGTTGCTAGTCAAATCAACATGCAACGCTTATTTTACTTCACCGCACTTCTAGCCGGCGCTATTCTCTGTCACAGTTGCTCACCCGCTCGTCTGCATTACAAGCCTCTCACTCAAAGACCAAGTCAACCATGGGAGGGTAATTCAACGTCTTGGGGGGGATATTCAGAGAAAGCCCTCGACACAAACCGCACGAAAGTAACCTTTGAAACTTTCAATCAACCTGGCCCTGAGTTTGCCCGTTATTTCGTCAATGTTCGAGCCGCAGAATTAGCCCTAGCAAGTGGCACCAACACCTTCTGGATATGCGATAAGAAAAACAAAGAATGGAAAGAAAAAAGCTATTTCTCTGATTACATCGTTCCAGGCTACTGGAGCTACCGTGAACATGAAATAATTCATTGTAGAAAACATTGCAAAAAGAAATGCCGAGCACATATCGAGATTATCAGAGAGCGGTTCTGGGTGCCAGAACGTTACGTACCACCACATACTAGTGTGAACTTACTCAGTAAGGCTGAAGTTATCATATCAAAGCAACCCACAGGCACTCCACTACACGCGACTCATATCATTAATGATGCTCTGAGTAATCGTCATGGCTTTGGTAAACCTCGCCTCAGCCGGTATACGATGCATGCCTACAAAACATACATGACAAAAACTCATCATAGATAATTAGGATGAGTTTAAACCTATCGTAATCCCCCTCGAACTATCGCCTTTTGACGAAGTTCTACAAACGTATCACCTTCTGTTTGAAGCATCCCTTGCTCATACAAATATTCATCTAATCTCCCATTAAACAGTAATCTCCGATCCCATGGAACTTGATCCGATCGTGGTTGCTGAGCACGCAAACTAGTCGTGCAGTTGCTGTGTATCACGTTATAGAACCGAGGGCTCTCCATGAGTTCATTCTGGATTTTTACTGATGCAATAAACATTTCACGAATCTTTTCAGGTCTGGCATCAATTGTATAACGCCGAACTGTTTCCTTCCTAATCTTCGTACGCAACGGAATACAATCAGGTTCTGTGATAAACAGATACTGTAGCTCAAACATTTTATAGAGCCCGCCAAAAGGAGTGAATTTTTCCCCAACTTCACGCCGCGTTTCTACTGATAGGCAAATCCTACCTTGCTCACCAAAATCAAATGACAAAATAGGGTGTGCAAGTAGATCTCCCAAAAAATTAGATTGTATATAATCTAGTCCCCGTAAGTTAGATAACCGATAAGTTCGGCTCTCCCACTGCTCATCAAATTCATCACGTGAATAATGCTTAAAATTACGCACATTATATAGCTTAACCACATCTCCATCAACGCTGGCATAACCCGTACGATTATATTCAGCTTCCCAATGCTTATCATTCGACGGGCAAATAGTAAGAAAAGGGACAACCACGATGACTATCCCCACTGCCCACCAAAGCATGCGAACTTTCCATAGTTTGTTCCGAAAAAATATTATCGCCATTACGGCAGTCCATATCGAAGCTAGCAGACCATTGCCCCACCCAGCCTGTATGAACGGGCCATTATAAAAAATCATTCCGCACAAATAAACCAACACAACTAACAGAATAATAAAAACCAATATCCAGAAACAGAAAATAAAACATTTCCTCCATGCAAATACTTTGATGCTATTTATTGATTTAATCATCTATTCACTCATACGTTTACCAGACACCCATTTCTAACAGCTGCTTCTCTGCTTGTGATTCCCATCCACGATTTGCGATGGGTGAGGCAGGCGAAGGGTGAAGTATTTTGCCAGTTTTGAATTTTTGATCAGGAAAATGATCATTTGCCGCCTCAATGAGCTTTTTCTCCGCGTAGGCACCCACGCCTATTAACCACTCTGGCTGTATGGCACTAATTACCGCAGCGAGATGTTTTTGGCAGGCTTTTTCCACCGGCTCCATCTCATGCTTAGGTAGCTTATCAGGTGTGATGTTCTTACCTGTGTCACCCATCCAGACAAGCGGGCAATAATTAGTGACAAAATGGTCTTCAAAAAAGTCCATAGCATCGGGGAACTTTTCTGAAAACAACCCCCAAAGGCGTCTGCCGCTGACCTCGGAGCGCTTACAATCAAAGCCCTCTATCGGACGTTTTGGGTGCTCATTCGTCGGTTTATCAACAGCTGTAGAAATACCCATCCAGTCACGAACAGCGGGGATTTCACCAAACGGGATACCCGTTTGAGCCATTCCCCATGGCCCTGGATTCATTCCAAGCATGAGCACTTTTTTCTGGCCTGAAGCAAACTTCTCCAAATAGAGCTTATGGCTTGCCCAAGCATATTCTGTGGGAAGATACACATGGCTGACTGGTGGAGAAAAAAGCAATGGCTGCAGCTCGTTGGTGAGCTCTTGCGCAGCGGCGATCAATGATTTAATCGTAGAATTAGACACGCAGAGATTTCACACGGAAACTGGCAAACTTCAAACTTCAAACTTCAGAGATATCTACTACTATGCATACTCTTTCAATGCTTATGAGTGCTGATCTTGTCTTCTCCTATACTTTTCTGCTGTGTGTCATCGCTTACGCATGTGCTATTCCGACATACTTCTTCATCAGGAAAAACTCACCCAAGCTCAATTGGCATCGGCATGGAAACACATGTACAAGCCAATTTAATCAGTTGGATATTTTTGGAGTCGGATTGTTTCTCCTGATTTTCGGGGCTACGCTCACACTCGCTCAAGCACCACCAGAGCTTGGCCCAGACGGTAATCCAAAAGAAATCAGGATGACGCCGAGTATCATGCTTGTTGGAATGATCTCACAGCAAATCGTTTTCACACTCATTGTATTTGCTCTGATGATGTTTCGTGGCACCAATTTTGGTGATCTACTTGGACTAAATCCCAGCAAAGTAGTTCGTATCTTAGTTGTTAGCATGCTAGGTTTCGCTGCTTTTTATATTTTCGGTGTCGGATTACATATTCTTGGCTATGAGGAATGGCTAAAGAATATCTTCGGTAGTGACTACAAGGTGCAGGAAACCATCAAAACATTTCAAGCGACTGACGCAGCGACTATTCGCATCATGATGGCATTCACTGTCGCCATTCTGGCGCCACTGTGCGAAGAGGTGCTATTCCGTGGCTATATCTATGGTGCCACCAAACGATTCTCCGACCGGTTTTTTGCCTGTTTGTTTAGCTCTCTGCTATTTGCTGTGGTGCATTACAACATCAATGCCCTGATTCCATTATTCTTTCTCGCCATCGTATTGACCATCGCATATGAACTCACTGGCTCAATTTGGGCACCTATCATCATACACGCACTGGTTAACGCCAATACGCTCATTATGATCGAATTTGGAAATGCCACTGCCAATTAACTTATGAAACTCTGCGTCGCCTCATTTCTCATCTGTCTACTTTGCTGCTGCAGCAAAAAAGAATCAACCACGTCGGTTGAAGGGAAATCAGCTTCAGAAGTCTCTTCCATTGAACATTCCAATCTCAATGCTTCGCTAACCAAGCTTCCTGGGCAGAATGCGATCTCTTCCCGCTGCATGGAATGCCACAATGACATCCACCACCACTGGCAGAAATCGCATCACGGACAAGCAAACCGCTTGCTTACCATGGCACTAGACAAGCAACCGTTTTCTAATAAATCACTAAAGACACCTTCGGAAACCTGGACATTTTCTAAAGAATCAAAAGAGCTCACCATCACTGCAAATGATGAAAAACACAATGTGGGTATGGTAATCGGCGTCGAACCGCTAATCCAGTATCTCACTGCTGCAAGCGATGGTAGATGGCAGGCACCTAATGCAGCATGGGACCCATCCAAAAAAGAATGGTTTGATATCTTTAATGGCGACGCACGAACTAAGGCAGATTGGGGGCATTGGACGAACCGCGGTATGACTTGGAATACCCAGTGCGCATGGTGTCACATGACAGATTTTCAAAAAAACTATGATGAAGTATCGGATAGTTACCAATCACACTGGAAAGAAATGGGTATCGGCTGCACACAGTGCCATGGCGACCTCGCAGAACACGCCGATGAGAAATCAGGCTGCTTGATCGACATCTCCTCACACAAGAATCTGAAGAAAAACCACCCAGAGCGAATCCTGGATGGCTGCGCAACCTGCCACAGCCGCCGCGCTGAGTATGATGATCGTTTTAAGATTGGGGACAAGTATGGCAATCACTACCAACTTCAGCTCCCAACGCTTCCACACCTTTACTATCCCGACGGCCAAATCCGCGATGAGGTTTATGTTTGGACATCGTTTCATACAAGTAATATGGGCCATAAGGGCGTAAGCTGCATGGACTGTCACGATCCACACACAACCAAACTGAAGTTACCTCTTGCCAATAACACGCTCTGTATGTCGTGCCATGCAGGTGGTAGCAACGGCCGCATCGAAGGCGCGATTATCATTGATCCCGCCACCCACACGCATCATTTTGGAAAAGGTAAACATAACGACGTCGGATCCGGTCACTCATGTGTCGACTGCCACATGACTCACACTACTTATATGGGTCGAGATCAACGACGTGACCATGGCTTCCACGTGCCTGATCCCGCTTTGTCAAAAGAGCTTGGCACACCGAATGCCTGTAACAAATGTCACACTGATAAGGATACCGACTGGGCTATAAAATGGACCAAAGACTGGTACGGGGAAAAACTAAATAGCCCAGAACGTAAGCGGCAACGCGCTCGTACACGAGCTATTGCTAATGCTTACTCAGGTGATCCACGCGCAATCGACAAATTACTAGAAGCACACCAAAACGAGAAAAACCCCTACTGGCAATCAACATTACTACAAATCATGCAACCATGGGCAAATGACCCGCGAGTTCAGAACCTCGGTCGCGCTGGTGTTCACAGCAAAGAATCGCTCGTACGCGCCTCTGCATGTATGTTGCTGGAATTCAGTGATGGTAATGGGCCATGGCTCGAACCCATGCTCAAAGACCCAGTGAAGGAAGTTCGCATGGCCGCATCTTGGGCGTGGAGGCGCAATATTTCATCACGCTCAGAGATCTACAAAAAGCTAGCTAGCACCATAAGCTTTGGCGCCGACCAGCCAGCCGGAGCATTGCGGCTCGCCCAGCTTGCCAATGACGCAAACGATCTAACCAAGGCTGAGAAGTGGGCGAAACGCGCCATCAAACTCGATAACACATCCGCAGGAACCCACGAATTTTATGCTATTTTGTTGGGCCGAATGGAACGGCCAAAAGAGGCGCTCACCCAGCTAGAAATCGCACGTAAACTCGAACCTAACAATTCACGTTATCCTTACCTCATGGCACTCACTTACGCAGAGCTTGGACAGAAAGATAAGACTGAAGAATTGCTTCGTGTGTCTCTAAAAACGAATCCAGCCAATCCACGCGCATGGTATAATTTGGGGCTTCTTATCGCTGAGCAAAATAAGCTCAATGAGGCCATCGACTGCATCCAAAGGGCAGAACAGCTCGATCAAAATAATGCCGATTTCCCATATGCTCGTGCTACTCTACACCTTCGCAAAGGGCAAAAAATGGAAGCGTTTGAGGCCTGCCGAACCGTGCTAGGGATTGATAGAAATCACCGCAACGCAATGCAGCTGCTGCGGCAAATAGGCAATCCACAACAAAAATAGTCATGGGTAAAACCCTCAAACCCAATACCCTAACAAATCAGCTTCGTTACTGGTCGCTGCATTGTGGGCTTACAGGCTTACCCAGCTTTTGCCTCGCTTTGATTTATTTTAACTCCACGACCAACGTGGTAGCCATGCTAACCGGCATCACCACATTCATCATTTGCTTTTCTGCCATCACTTCCTCGTCACTTTATGGAAAACTTCACAGTGGTATAGTTGGCAGATCGATCAGATTGGGCACCCGCATCCGAATGATTGTCTCACTGGCGGGCTTACCATTTCTGCTTCCCCTTATCGGGCATGATGTTGATCAGGGCAGCATGCCATCGATGTTTGTGTTATTCACCGCAGATTTCTGGTTTGGCTATGCTGCATTGATGATAACATCCGTGGTGGATCAGGCGCTCGGAGGTAACTACAACGGATTCGGCTCAAGTAATTTTGAAGCCGATTTTGCCTTCACTTATATGACGACAGTCGTCGAAGGCCTTCTCATTTCAGTATCCTTAGTATTGATTGCTTTCTTTACGCTAATTATTCTGAACGCCAAACGAAGACGGCAAATCCACCAAGAGGCAACAATTCCATAAGATAGAGTCAGTTAGACATCATTAATCCACCCTGATACTTACTGATTTTCCGTGAGCATCAAGCCCCTCGACACGGGCAAATGTTTCCACGGTCGCTAGGGATTTTTTCAATGCTTTCTGGTTCATTCTTACAACACTCGCGCGACGTTGGAACTGATCAGCGCGCAAACCGGAGAAGGATTTTCCCGACCCTCCAGTGGGAAGGGTATGACTTGGGCCAGCAACAAAATCACCTACAGCAACAGCCGCTAATGAACCAACGTAAATTGCTCCAGCATTACGTATTTCGGCTAACCACCTATCTTCATCTTCGACCACGAGCGACAAGTGCTCAGGCGCATAGGTATTACAAATATCGACTGCGTCCTGCAGACTCTTAGTATGTAGACAAAAAGTGTTCTTATTCAGAACCTCACGAATATATTTCTCGCGGTTCAGCGTAGGCACTTGCTTTTCAATTTCCTTCTCTACCTGAACTAATAATCGTTTTGAGTTAGTTACAAATCCCACCACACTATCACCAGAGTGCTCAGCTTGAGCTAACATATCTGCAGCAATAAATTTTGCGTTCGCAGACTTGTCGGCAACGATCAAGACTTCACTCGGACCAGGCAATAGATCAATACTGACAGCACCCACAAGCTGGCGTTTGGCCTCAACCACAAAAACATTTCCTGGCCCAAATATTTTTTCGACAGGAGCTACTGTTTTAGTTCCCAATGACATAGCGGCAATCGCCTGAGCACCACCAATTTTGATAATCTCCGTAGCGCCACTTTCGACGAGTGCATAAAGTAGTGCTGGGTTAATTTTACCATCTTTTCCTGCGGGCGTGGCTGCTAAAATTTGAGGCACTTCAGCCGCCTGCGCAAACGCTGCCGTCATTAGTGCAGATGAAACCAATGGAGCTTTACCTCCTGGAACATAAACCCCAACACGATCGTATGGAATAAATCGCTCCCCTATTTCTACACCCTCGTGGTTCTTTGCTTTCCAGTTCTTACGCATGCTTCGTTTGGCAAACGCATGAATATTTCGCTTACTGGTGGCTACTGCTTTCTTCAGGTCTTCATCAACAGCATCGTAAGCGTCATCAATCTCTTTGGAACTCACAAACAAGGAACTTGTAGTAAATTTTAGACCATCAAACTTTTGAGTGTATTCAAAGACTGCCTTATTGCCCCGCTTTTGCACATCAGCAATAATTGAAGAAACGATATCCTCTACCTTCTTGCCTGCTGTGCCCGGAACAGCACGACGATCTAGTTTTTTTACGAACCGCGGATAACCTGTATCCTTGTAACTGAGCACATTCATAAACTGCACATACACTCTGATTGGGTAATCTGCAAGCGTCTGACAATCCTATGTTTGGTAGTTGACTTAGGATGCCTTGGCAATTGCAACAACATCCTGCTGTTTGGAAACCACAACACCACCTGGCTGTTCCATAGTAATAACAAAAGCTTTTGGGTTTGTAATAACAAGGGGATTGTTAATAGCGATGACTGCCGTGCTTTGGCCTTCTGGGATATCAAATACCCCGCCGTCCACGGGTTTCGTATCACGTGTTGGGTCAACAATCCAAAGTTGATATTGTTTTTTGCTGGGGTCATTGACTGGAAGATTGCTCAAAGTCATATATCCCTCCTGTAGCTCATCACTCCAGACCACTTTACCAGTCATTTTGTTGTAGCTATCAGTACCACCAAAATCAAGTTCGACCAAATTCTTGGTATTGCTCAGGATAGCATCACGAGCCTCTTCAGGCGAAGGGTTAAGCGCGATCGCAGGGATTGGCTGATCTGTGTTAAGCCCACCATCTTGAGTAAGAGAATTTACTACAAACAGAATCGCGAATAATGCTGCAATTGCCCATGGTACCTGTGGGGTAGAAACTGCGCGTTTCCATGCCGATAGTTTCACAATATTGTCCGCATCATTCAGTTCTGCATGGTCATCAGCCACAGTAAACTTTGAAATATCTTCCTGGAGCTGCTTCATCAGACTGTCCGATAGCTCAGTTTCTTGGTCGTGTGATAGCTCCGCCTCAATCGCGGCAGCCGTCAGCTCGAGTGATAGGTCAACCGCGCAGCTTGGGTCCTTTGAAAGGCTTTCCCACTGTTGCAACTCCTCGGCATCAAGATCGCCTAGGATACGTCCGGCTTCGAGCTCTTCGAAGTGCTTTAGTAGTTCTTGGTTAATCATGACATGTATGAGGTTGATGGTTCTCCTGCTCCGAGATGTTGCAGCTTGTTACGTGCTTCAATTAAGCCCCGCCGTAAGCGGGTTTTAATAGTTCCTAAGGGAAGACCTGTTTTGTCAGCTATTTCGGGGTGGGTCATTCCTTGTTCAAAATGGAAGAAAAAAATCTGTTGTGTGTCCTCTGGTAATTGTTTGATGACCTCTCGAACGTCTTCACCTGCCGAATAGGCAACACTGGGCGGTTCAGTAGTGAGCTGGGTTAACAATTCAGCGTCCGGCAAAGGATCTAGCTGGGGACGGCGGCTCTCTTTACGCGCATAATCAATCGCACGCCGCCTTGCAAGCATGCCGATGAATGTGCTTTCGGTTGCGATTGCTGGGTCGTAACGTTTTGCAGATTTCCAGAGCTCTACAAAAGTCTCTTGGACTACGTCCTCAGCAGATGAATGGTCTCGCACATAACGTTTGGCGATTGTCCAGACTAGTCCGCTGTATTTTTTGATGCAATGTTCCATGGCGCGTTCAATTCCCAGAGCTACTTTCTGTAGAATTCCACCGTCTGATTGATCTGGTAAATTGTTTGACACGAACGGTGAATTAAAAACTTTAGCTAGAAAAAATGTCAATCCCTAATGTTGGATTTGGAACCAACATTAGGAGATTGGTTTATAATTACAGGTTGTTACTTAGAAGGAGGAAGAATAACGTTATCGATTACGTGAATGACTCCGTTCGTGCAATTGATATCTGCCGTTACAACTTTAGCTGAATCATTTAAGACCAGTGCACCACCTTTAACTGCGAGTTTGATGTCCTTCTTGTTAAGTGCAGGTGCCTTTGTAAGGGTAACAGCTTGCTTTGCCATGACTTTACCTGAAACAACGTGGTAGGTGAGAATGTCGATGAGCTTACTCTTGTTTTCTGGCTTAAGAAGTGATTCCACCGTGCCTTTTGGTAATTTAGCAAATGCTGCGTCTGTTGGAGCAAACACGGTAAATGGCCCCGCACCTTTCATGGTGTCAATTAGGCCAGCTGCTTTCAGGGCGGCAGCAAGAGTATTGAAGGAGCCCGCGGCTACGGCGGTGTCAACGATGTCTTTCGGGGCCTGCTTACTTTCTGCACTGGCAGGAGT